>NZ_JBGTFM010000341.1:0-4047 GCF_041747255.1 Blastomonas sp.
CATCGGCGCGGCTGACCGCAGCGTTGGTCGGCGGGAGATCAGGCCCGGCCGGTCGGCCCGCCACGCCTATTCCTCGGTGCGGATCAGCACTGTTTCGCCAAGCATCAGAAACAGCATGAACGGCGCCCAGGCCGCGAGAAATGGCGGATAGGCCCCCAGATTGCCCATCGCCAGTGCGAAATTATCTGCAACGAAATAGGTAAAGCCCAGCCCCATGCCCATGACGGCGCGCAGAAACAACTGGCCGGAGCGCGCAAGGCCAAAGCCCGCGACCGCACCCAGCAACGGCATCAGCAAGGCCGAGAGCGGACCCGAAAGCTTGTGCCACAGATTGGCCTCAAGCGATGCGGTCGGACGCCCGGCGGCCTTGAGCTCATTGATCGCAGCATAAAGCGCCATGAACGACAGGCCATTGGGATCGACCTTGCTCAAGGTAAACTGGTCGGGCTTGATGTCGCCGCCAAAATTGATCGCACCCAGATCCTCGCGCTTGCCCGATGCGACATCGAACGCGCTGGCATCGCTCAGCATCCAGCCGCTGCTGGTATAGCGGCCAGCGCTGGCCTCGATGATCTGGCTCAGCCCGCCGTCATTGTCGCGGCGATATACGGTGAGGCCGGTGAGCCGGGTCGCAGCGCCGCTGCCCGCGACATTCTCGGCATGGACGATGTCATTGCCGTTGCGCACCCAGATATTGGCCTTGACGTTCGAATCGCGCGGGATCGGGCCAAAATCGGCGGCCTGCCAAGCGGTTAGCGTCGCGGTGGCCCGGCTCAGGATGCGGTCGCTGAACGCGAAGGTAATGATCGAGACGCCCAGCGCCGCAATCAGCAGCGGCGCCAGCACCTGATGCGCAGACAGGCCCGCTGCCTTCATCGCCACGACCTCGCTGTTCTGGTTGAGCGTCGCCAAGGTCACGATGGTCGCCAGCAGCACCGAAAAAGGCAGCACGAGATCGATGATCTGCGGCGCACGCAGCGAGATATAGATCAGCAGCTCGGCCTGGCCATTGCCCTTGTAGGCGAAAATCTTGTCGCTCTGCCCCAGCAGATCGAGCGACATCAGCACGACAAACAGCAAGGCCGCTACCGCGAGAATGCGGGTGACGAACATACGCGCCATATAGATGGACACGGTGCGCGAAGGGAAAAACTCTAGTTGCATGGGCCGGGTTACTGATCCTGAAACGCGCGTTTGCGGCCAAGGCTGAGCAGCCCCTTGAGCCCTGCCCCGGCCTTGGAAAAGGCGGTTTCGAGCGCGCTAATGGGTTGCCCGCCGGGCACATGCGCCACCTGATAATACATCCAGGCAATCAGCATCGCAAACAGTGCAAACGGCACCCATAAGGCGATGAAGGGATCAATAATACCAAGCCCGCCAATGCCTTCGCCATATTCATTGATCTTGTGATAGGTGACAATCATGATGATCGACAGGAACACGCCAAGTGCCGATGTCGAGCGCTTGGGCGGAATTGCGAGGGCCAGCGCGAGCAGCGGGATCAGCAGCATCATCACCACCTCGACCATGCGAAAGTGAAAATTGGCGCGGCTCTGGTTGCGCAGTTCGACCGGAATGGCGGCGTTGCCTCCGATCCGCACCAGTTCAGGGATGGTATATTCGCGGTCCTTGCCGCCGCGCCCGCGAAACGCCTCAATCTTGGGCAGATCGATGGGCAAGTCGTGGTTCGAAAAGCTCAAGATACGGGGTGTTTCGAACGTCGGCGAATCATGCACGAGCGTGCCGCGCGTCAGCCGCAGGATGATCGTGTCGGGATCATCGGTGGCCATGAACCGGCCCTGCTCTGCGGTGACCGACAGCGATGTGCCGCCCTCGGTGCGCGCGCGCACGAAAATGCCGTCAAGCTCGCGCCCGCCGCTGCGGCTTTCTTCGATGCGCATCGTCATGCGGCCACCCAGCTGGGTAAATTCGCCGACCTTGATCGATGCCCCCAGCGCGCCTGAGCGCAGTTCGAAGCCAAGCTCTTCATAGGCATAGCGCGCCTTGGGCTGGACATAGCCGACCAACGCCAGGTTAACGAGCATCAGCCCGATGGCAAACATATAAGGCACGCGCAACAGGCGGCCATAGCCCAGGCCCACCGCGCGCAGCACATCAAGCTCGGATGACAGGGCGAGCTTGCGAAAGGCGAGCAGGATGCCGAGCAGCAGCCCGATGGGAATGCCGAGCGAGAGATATTCGGGGATCAGATTGGCGAGCATCCGCCACACCACGCTGACCGGACCGCCTTCTGCCGCGACAAAATCAAACAGCCGCAGCATCTTGTCCAGCACCAGCAGCATGGCGGAGATGACCAGAGTGCCGACCAGCGGGAAGAACACAAGGCGGGCAATATAAGCGTCTGTAGCTGTTAGCAATTTCAACTTATTGTCGCCCTGTCACCATGATTTGGCCGCAAACACTTCCCATAAGCAGACACGTAGAGGGGCAAAACCACCGGTTCGCGCCATTTGGGGCGTTGCGGGCTATAGCTTCTGGGATTGATTACGTCATGTTCAAAATTTCGCTTACCTCGCCGACCGGTCTGGCCTCACTTGCTGCTTTGGCAGCAGGCGGGCTTGTGCTTGCGGCGAGCATTCCTGCTGCTTATGCCCAGCGCCAGACCATCAGCAACGATATGTCCAAATGCGCCGCCGGCGCATCCGGTCCCGCCGTGCATGTCTCGGTCAGCGGCTTCAAGGCAGCGACCGGCCGGGTGCGCGTGCAGGCTTACCCCGCGACCAAGCAGCACTGGCTTGAGAAGGGCGCATGGATCAACCGCATCGACTCCGCCGTTTCACCGCGCGGCGGCAAGATGGAATTCTGCGTGCCGCTGGCTGACGCGGGGTCTTATGGCATTGCGGTGCGGCACGATATCGATGGCAGCGGCAAATCGGGCTGGAACGATGGCGGCGGTTTTTCGAACAACCCCACGCTCTCGCTGCTTAGCCTCAAGCCCCCGGCCAGCAAGACCGCCATTCGGGTTGGCAATGGCGTCACCCGTATTTCCGTCGTGCTCAACTATCGCCAGGGCACGGTGATCAGGCCGATTGGATGATTGAATGACGCTTGTTGCCCTGATCTCAAATCCTCGGTCGACGGGCAACCGCGCAATGCTGCCCGCGGTGCGCGATTATTGTGCGCGCAACCCGGACATCTTCCATTATGAGGTTGAAGAGGTCGACCAGATCGCCGCCGCGCTGCGCACCATCGCGCTGATCAAGCCCAAGGTGCTGGTGATCAACGGCGGCGATGGCACGGTGCAGGCGACGCTGACCGAGCTGTATCATGGCGGCCATTTTGGCGACAATCCGCCGCCGGTCGCGGTGCTGCCCAATGGCAAGACCAACCTGATCGCGCAGGATCTGGGTGCTTATGGCAAGCCGCTCGCCGCGCTCGACAAGATCGTGCAGATCGCGCGCGATGACCTTGAAAGCCATATCGTGGTGCGCCAACTGATCGCGCTGTCCGACGGCGAAGATGGCCGCGCAGTGCTGGGCATGTTCCTTGGCGGTGCAGGGCTAGCCGAGATCATCCTGTATTGCCGCAACAAGATTTACCCGCTGGGCCTGCCCAATTCGGTCAGCCATCTGCTTGCGGCGCTTGCCGGGCTGGCGGCGGTACTGTTCGGGCTCAGCGCCAAGTTTCTGCCGATCACGCGCAATGCGCTGAGGATTTCGTGGTTCCGCACCGGAGAGCTCAACGGCAGCTTTGCGGTGGTGATGGTGACGACGCTTGAAAAGCTGCTGCTGGGCAGTCGGTCGGAGGTCAACGCATCACCAACGGGCCATCTCAAATTCATTGCGGTGGAGCACAATCGCGCCGGGGTGACGACGATGCTGCTCGATACGCTGATGGGCCGGTTCGGCACCCGGCGCGGACGCGGCGTGCATCTGGCGCGCGAAGACATGATCCGGATCGACAGCGACCAGGGCCGGGTGATCCTTGACGGCGAGCTGTTTGAGGCAAGCGCGGGCAAGCCGATCATCCTGCGCTCGACCGCGCCGGTGCCGTTCCTGCGGCTGGCGGCATAACCTGTTGCCCCCC
>NZ_JBGTFM010000342.1:0-3397 GCF_041747255.1 Blastomonas sp.
CGGTGTCGCAGGCCGAATGTCCAAGCCAACCCCACCTTGAGGTAAATGTAGTTCGCCTTCAGCGGCCCCCAGGCGGCGATGCGGCGGTCCGATGTGATCACCGGCTTGCGTGTCATCTTCAGCTTGCCGATTCGCGCAAAGCCAATGCACAGGTCGGCCTCCTCCATGATCGTCGCGTCGGCCGGGATGCCGCCGATGCGCTGATAATCGCTGCGGCGGAAGAACATTGCATGGTCACCGAAAAGCAGGCGCACGCCGCGCACGAACAGGTGCGGGTGGGTGACGATGGGGTAATAGGTCTTCCACCAATTGTGTGCAGTGGTAAACCAGCGCAGCTTTTGCCCGCGGATGATCGGGAGGAAGGTCGCCAGTGCGATTTTTGGGTCGGCCATCACATTGCGAATATGGGATACTGCATCGGCGGGCAGTAAGCTGTCGGCATGGAGAATGCACACCAGATCGCCAAGCGCCTGATCGACACCAAAGTTGATCTGCGGACCGCGCCCCTTGGCGGGTGATGCCAATACGCGCCAGCCCGCAGCTTGCGCCAATGCGCACGTCGCATCATCGCTTCCGCCGTCCACCAGCAATATGTCATCGGGTTGCGGATCGAGCGCGGCGACATTGGCAATCGTTGCGGGCAGCGCCTTTTCCTCGTTCAGGGCAGGGATCAACAGCGTGACCGTTGTCATGCCTTTGCCATCAGATTGGGCCAGCGCGCCAGGTCTTCGGGCCGGTCGCAATCGGCCAGTGCCTCCAGCAATGCGACGCTGAGGCCAAGATCAGCGCACCGCTGCATTGTTTCGCGGAATACCTGGTCGGTGCTCCACGGCATGTTGGTCAGCAATTCGGGCCGGGCGGTCGCCATGCCGATGAGATAATAGCCGCCGTCTTCCGCAGGCCCGATGACGACATCGTGACTGGCTAACGCTGCGATCGCAGCATGCACATGGGCCACCGCCAGATCGGGTGTGTCTGCGCCGAAAAAGATATGCGGACCGGGTCGTGCGGCATCGATCAATCGTGCGGTGAGATCGCCTTCGACCTGCGCAACCAACGCAATCTCTGGCCCAAGCCAAGCGCGCATTGTCGCCTCGTCTGCCCCGGCATAGCGGACTTCGACCGGTGCGCCACTTTCCTTCAACGTCGCGATTGTGCGCTCTGCAAGTGTACGATGCAAAGCTGCCGCGCCCGCTTCGCCCAGCACCGGTATCAGCCGCGTTTTGGCGTATCCGGGAAGCGGATATTTGGCGAACAGCAAGAGGATGGCCGGGGTTTTCACGCAACCAGCCATAGCCATCCGCGTTCCTGAAACAAGCCTTGCATCGTCGCACCTCGCGCATATGGTGCCCGCCCCGGCGGGTGGCCGGATCACGGAGACACATATGCCCAAGCCTGTCCTGTTTGATTACTGGCGTTCTTCCGCCAGTTACCGGGTGAGAATTGCGCTTCATCTGAAAGCGGTCGCCTATGATCGCGTTGCAACCGATCTCGTCGCGGGCGGGCAGAAGGCCCCTGACTATGTTGCGCGCAATCCGCAGGGATTTGTGCCGATGCTCAGCATTGACGGGGCGGACCTGACGCAATCGCTGGCGATCATCGATTTTCTTGACGCAACGCACCCCGAACCGCGCTTGATCCCCGCTGATCCGCTGGCGCGCGCGGGCGTTGTCGCAAAGTCGATGATCATCATTGCCGACATTCACCCGGTCAACAACCTGCGGATGCTGCGTTATCTGAAGGATGTGATGGGCCAGACGCAGGACGCCATCGACACCTGGTATCGCCACTGGATCGCCGAAGGTTTCGCCGCACTGGAGCAACAGGCGCCTGATGCCGGGCTGTTCGGCGGCGATAGCCCCGATCTGGTCGATGTCTGTCTGGTGCCGCAGGCGGCCAATGCGCGGCGGTTTGACCTGGACATGGCGGCCTATCCAAAGCTGGCGCGGATCGATGCGGAACTGCAGGCGATTCCGGCGTTTGCGGCGGCGCATCCTGACAAGTTCAAGCCTGCAGGATGAGCAAGGGACACGACATTCCTAGCTGGACCTCGGTTGCATATACGTCCCTCGACTGCGCTCGGGACAGACGGCGAGAACCGGCGAAAATTGATCGCTTGTCTGTTGCGCACAAAATGGCAAATACCTCCCGCGTTCCCGAGCGAAGTCGAGGGACGTTGCACAGCACTACCTCAATAGTAGTGTCCTTACCCACACCACATCGCGGCTGGTCCCTGTTGGTGGGGCTGTTCGCCCTGACCATTCCAGCCGCGCATGCCCAAACCGAGCAACCGCAGGGCGACCCGATCATCACCGTCGTCGGCGAACCGCTCGCCGCGCCGCTGGGCGATCGCGCCTACAGCATCACGACCATCGACGGCCAGACGCTCGCCAATGAACCCAGCCAGCGGCTGGAGAACGCCCTGCGTCTCGTGCCCGGCCTTCAGCAATTCCGTCGGTCGGACGCGCGTAGCGCCAATCCGACCAGCCAGGGCGTCACCCTGCGCGGGCTGGGCGGCAATGCGTCGAGCCGTGCGCTGATGCTGCTCGATGGCGTGCCCCAGTCCGATCCCTTCGGCGGCTGGATCAGCTTTCCCGGCTATGACGCGCTCAACCTTGCATCGGTGCAGGTGCGCCGCGGAGGTGGCACTGGCGGTGACGGCCCCGGCGCGCTGGCGGGCACGATTGAGCTTAACAGCGCGGGCATCCGTCCCGACCAGTCGATCGTTTATGGCGATCTCGCTTATGGCAGCCGCAATGCGCTGGAGGCAAGCCTCGGCACAACCCAGGCGCTGGGGGCAGGGGGTTTGTCGATCTCAGCCCAATATGCGCGCGGCGATGGCTTTGTGCCGATCATCGCGCGCCAGCGCGGTCTGGTCGACCGCGCTGCAGTTTATGAGCAGGCTGGGCTGGCGTTGCGCTTTGTGGCGCCGATCAGCGCGGATACCGAGCTGCAGGCAAGCGCGCGCGCCTTTGCCGACAGCCGCGAGCGCGGCTTTGAATTCAGCGAGAACAACAACGAAGGCGCTGACGCAAGTCTGCGTCTGGTAGGGCGCGGACGCTGGGGCTGGAGCGCGCTGGGCTATGTGCAACTCCGCAGCTTTGACAGCAGTTTTGCCGCGGTGTCAGCTGATCGCTCCACCGCAATGCAGAGCCTTGACCAATTTAACGTCCCCTCCACCGGGCTGGGGGCGCGCATCGAGGTGCGGCCTCCGCTGGGCGAGGGGCTTGAGCTGCGCATCGGCGGCGAATGGCGGCGCACGGTGGGCGAGACACGCGAGCTGTTCACTTTTGTCGGTGGCGCGCCCACCCGGATGCGGCGCGCCGGCGGGGCGAGTGATACATTGGGCGGCTTCGTCGAGGCAAGTTGGCAGGCGAGCCCGACTTTGATCCTCACC
>NZ_JBGTFM010000343.1:0-27893 GCF_041747255.1 Blastomonas sp.
GGTCGCCGCAGCCCGCATGTTCGCGAGCGGCACCAGGGGGTCTGCCAGCACCGGCACCGGGCCGGAGATGGCGGGCCACGGCACGCTGACCCAGTATCTCGTCGCCAGCCTCAACATCCTGTGCGGGCGCTTCTGCCGCGAGGGCGAGAAAAGCTCGATCCCGCGCATCTTCACGCCGGTCACGCCGCGCCGCGCGCAGGTCAACCCGCCGATGAAGCTGTGGGGCGAAGGCTATGCCGCATCGCGCTTTCGCGGGCTGACCAAGCTGATGTTCGAGATGCCGTGCAACGTGTTGGCCGACGAGATGCTCACCCCGGGCGAGGGCCAGGTGAAGGCGCTGATCTGCATCGGGGGCAATCCGGTTGTCGCCTTTCCCGATCAGGACAAGATCACCCGCGCAATCGACGGGCTGGAGCTGTTCGTCACCATCGACGTGCGCGCCGAGAGCGCCTCGGCGAAGCGCGCCGACTATATCCTTGCGCCCACCATGTGCCTCGAGCGCGACGACATCTCGTCGCTGTCCGAATGGTGGTATGAGATTCCCTACGCCCGCTATGCCGAGGCACTCCTGCCAGCCCCTGAGGGATTGCTCGACGAGTATGAAATGCTCTGGGGTCTTGCCAGTCGCCTCGGCACCGGCCTGAAGCTCGCCGGTGGCGCATGCCCGATGGATGCCTGCCCGGACAAGGCGAGCTTCCTCGATCTGGCGGTTGCGGGCTGTCTGGTTGCGCCCAGCCAGGTGCGCGCCGACAGCGAGGATGGCCGCCCGGTGATCTATCGTGACAAACATCCCATCGTGGAGCCTGCCGAGCCGGGCCATGAGGCGCGGTTCGATCTCAACGGCGGCGATCTGCCCGCGCAGCTGATCGCTTATGGCCAGAATGACCCGGTTAACAGCGGCTATCCCTTCCGGATGATCTCGCGCCGGAGCCGCCACCGTTTCAACTCGACCGGCGGGCACCTCACGGCGCTGAAAGCCAGGCGCACCACCAATCCGGCACACATCCACCCGGATGACCTTGCCGATCTTGGCGTCGACGATGGCGAAATGGTCCGCATCGTCTCGCCGCATGGCGAACTGCACGCGCTCGCCAAGGCATCCGACGCATTGCGGCGCGGCGTCGTCTCGATGGCGCATGCCTTTGGCGATGTTGACGCAGGGCCGGACGACGTGGCGATGCGCGGCGCCTCAACCAACCGGCTGGTCAGCGAAACCGTCGGCTATGATCCGATTACCGGCCAGGCGCTGCAAAGCGCCATCCCGATCAAGGTGCTGCGTGTTTGAGGGGGCATCCCAGGCCCTCCCCCAGCAAGCCGGGGGAGGATTGAATGTGATCGCAATCCACGCCATCACTGCGCGCATGCCATTTACCCCAGTTACGCCCGCCGACATTGCGCCCGGAACCACCCGGTTTGTCGAGGTCGAGGGCGCAGCATTTCTGGTCGCGCGCGATGTCGATGGCTGCGTGCACGTGCTCGACGGGCTGTGCAGCCATGCGCTGTTTCCGCTGGAGGGCGCACGCATCCGGCGCGGCAGCATCATTTGCCCGCACCATGGCGCGCGCTTCGATCTTGCCACCGGCGCTGCCAAGGGCCCGCCCGCGCATTGCGGCATTGCACATTATGCTGCGCGCGAGCGCGACGGCATGATCGAAGTGGACATCGCCGCATGATGTTCGACATCAGGGGCAAGGTCGTGCTGGTCACCGGTGCGGCATCGGGCATCGGCGCGGCAACCGCGCGGCTGGCGCATGAGCGCGGCGCGTTTGTCGTTGCCACCGACATTGACGGCCCGGCCATCCAGGATTTCGCCGCCAGCAGCTTGTGCGTTGGCCTGACCCATGATGTCACCGATCCGGATGACTGGGACCATGCCATCGGCGCGGCGGTGCACCATTTTGGGCGGCTAGACGCGCTGGTCTCCAACGCGGGCATCGTCAATTACGAACCGATCATCGACCTCGATCTCGCGCGATTCCGCGCGCTTACCCGTGTGCATGTCGAAGGCAGCTTTATCGGCATGCAAAAGGCGGTGGCGCAGATGCGCCAACAGGCGGATGGCAAGCCGGCAACCGGCAGCATCATCCTCACCGCATCGGTGATGGCCAATTGCGCGGCCCCGGCGATTTCTGCCTATGCCGTGGCCAAATCGGCAATGGCCAACATGGCGCGCGCGGTGGGCGTGGAGCTGGGCCGCAAGGGCGACATGATCCGCGTCAACGCGATCTGCCCTGGCCCGACGCGCACTCCGCTGCTCGAAGGCGCGTTGCCCGCAGGTGCGATGGATGATCCCGCACACTGGACAGACGTGCCGCTTGGCGCGGCGCAGGAACCCGAGGACATTGCCGAGGGCATTTTGTTCATGATTAGCGACGAATCCTCGTTCATGACCGCCACGCAAATGGTGGTGGACGGCGGGTGGAGCCTGACATGACCAGGACCGTCATCATCACCGGTGCTTCATCGGGCATTGGCCGCGCGACTGCATTGCGCATGGCGCGCGGCGGCTATCATGTCGTTGCGACCGGGCGCAGCCAGCAGCGCGGCTTTGATACTGTGCGCGCCGTGCAGGCGGCTGGCGGCACAGCGGAGTTCCACAGCTTCGATGTGACGTCCGAAAGCGAATGGACCGCCTTTGCCGATATCGTCACCGCGCGACACGCATCGGTGGATGCGCTGATCAACAGCGCTGGGACATTCTTTTCCAAATCGTTGCCCGATACCACGCTCGAAGCGTTCCGCGACCTGTGGACCGCCGATGTAGAGAGCGTGGTGCTGGGCACCAAATACGGCCTGCGGATGATGCGCGATACGCGTACGGGCGGCTCCATCGTCAACATCTCCTCGCTCGCCGGGCTGATCGGGCTGGAGGATTGCGCCGCCTATTGCGCGGCCAAGGCAGCGGTCACGCACTTCAGTCGCGTGGCCGCGCTGGAGGGCGCCCAGCTCGATCCAAAGGTGCGGGTCAACTCGCTCAACCCCGGGGTGATCTATACCGAGATGATCACCGGCGCCTATGGCGACAGCGACGCGGTGAAGGCGTTTGTGATGGATGGCAATGCGCTGCAACGCGTCGGCACGGCCGAGGACATCGCCAGCGCCGCCGCATTTCTCGCGAGCGATGCATCGCGCATGGTCACAGGCACCGCGATGCTGGTCGACGGCGGACGCGGTGCAGATTGAGCGCACCTGCGGTTGGCGGTCCCCCTCCCCGAGAGCCGCGCGCTAAGGAATGAAAGCCCTGGAGATTTTTGCATGACCACCAACCGTCAGTTCAACCTCAAGCGCCGCCCCGAAGGAGCACCGGTCGCAGACGATTTCGCACTGGAGGGCGCGCCGCTGCCGAAACTGGCCGATGGGCAGTTCCTGATCCGCAACCACTATGCCTCGCTCGATCCGGCAATGCGCGGCTGGATGTCCGATGCCGACAGCTACATGCCGCCGATCCCGCTGGGGGCGCCGGTGCGCGCGAGCACCATCGGCATCGTCGAGGACAGCCGCGCCGAAGGCTTTGCCAAAGGCCAGTGGGTGATGGGCCTCAATGCCATCGAGGATTACTCGGTCGGCACGCTGGGCGGCTTTACCCAGCCGATCGACCCGGACGCCGTGCCATCGGTGACCAACTATCTCTCGCTGTTCGGCGCGGTCGGAATGACCGCCTATTTCGGCCTGCTCGACGTATGCGAACCCAAAGCAGGCGACGTGTTGCTGGTCAGCGGCGCGGCAGGTGCGGTGGGCTCGCTGGTCGGACAGATCGGCAAGATCAAGGGCTGCACCGTCATCGGCATCGCAGGCGGCGCGGAAAAATGCGCACGGTTGACCGCGCGCTACGGCTTCGACCACGCCATCGATTATCGCGGCAAGGACCGCGCCGCGCTGGATGCGGCGATCAGAGCTTTGGCACCCGATGGGGTTGATGTGATCTTCGAAAATGTCGGCGGCGACATTCTCGATGCGGGGCTCAACAACCTGCGCCATGGCGCGCGCATCGGGCTGTGCGGCCTGATCAGCGAGTATAATGCGCCCGGGCCGGTCGGTGCGCGCAATCTGTGGCAGCTGATCGTCCATCGCGCCTCGATCCGAGGGCTGCTGGTCGCCGATTTCGTGCCGCGCTTTGCCGAAGGTGCCGTGCAGCTGGGGGCATGGGCAGCAGAAGGCAGGCTGATCGTCGACGAGCATATCGACGAGGGGCTCGACAACGCCCTGCCAGCCTTTATGCGACTGTTCGAGGGTTCCAACCAGGGCAAGATGATCCTAAAAATCGCCTGATGCCGCGCAGCCTGATTGTCGCCTGTCTCCAGTTCGGCGATGGTCCGGCCAACGATGCCAATCCAGCTGAAGGACATAAGGACATGAGCAGACTGCAAGGGCGCAAGGCGCTTGTCACCGGCGCTGCATCGGGCATCGGCGCTGCGACCGTGAAGCGGTTGCAGGCCGATGGCGCGACCGTGCTGGCGTGCGACATCACCAGCGAAGGCCTGGGCGGCGATGTAAGACACACCGGCAATCTTGCTGATTCAAACGTCATCGCTGCACTGGAGCAGGCTGCCCGGAGCCAGCTGGGCGGGCTCGACATTCTGGTCAACAATGCCGGCGTGTGTCCGGTCGGCACGCTGGATGATCTGACCGACGAACAATGGCAGTTCGGGCTCGACGTCAACCTGCTCGCGCCTGCCCGGCTGACCAAGGCATGTCTGCAGATGTTGCGCGCCTCCAAAGCAGGCAGGGTCATCAACACCGGTTCAATCCTGTCGCGTTACGGCGATGCGGGGCTGGGGGCGTATGTCGCGTCAAAGCACGCCATTTTGGGCTTCACCCGCTCGCTGGCGATGGAACTGGGCAGCGATGGTGTGACCGTCAATTGCGTGCAGCCCGGCTGCATCGTCACCGGCATGACGCGCGGCATGCTCGAGAACGGGGCAGCAGCGGAATATTATCGCGACAAGTCGGCGCTCAAGCGACTGGGCGAGCCTGAGGACATTGCCGATGTCATCGCATTTCTGGCGAGCGACGATGCACGCTTTATCACTGGCCAGGGCATCATCGCCGACGGCGGCGTAATGACCCACAGTTGACCGCCGCCTGAACCATCGTTGTCGAAGCGAGCGATGAGAGCGCGGCTGGAACAGCTTCCTGCTCATCCTAGCATTTTCGCTTATCCCGCCACGCACCCCGGCGCGCTATGACAGGGCATGACAAATCCTAAACGCAGGAGTGGCCAGTGACGGTGGCGGCCGAGCAGCAGAGCTTTTTTCATCCGGACATCCTGTCCGACCCTTTTGCATTCTATCAGGACAAAATCCCGACCGCGCCCGTCTACCATGATGCGGCGAGCGGCCTGTATCTGGTGCTGAGCCATAAGCTGGTGTCAGAGGCGACCGGGCGCGTTGACGAATTTTCCAACAATTTTCAGGTCGTCCTGTCGGGTGCGCGCTCGCAGGACCCCGAAGTCATGGCGATCCTCGAGAACGGCTGGCCGCAGGTTGATACGCTGCTCACCGCCGATCCACCGGTGCACACGCGGTTCCGCAAGCTGGTGAACCTGGCCTTTTCGGCACCGCGCGTGAACAAGCTCGAAACGCATATCCGCGAAATCGCCAGCGATCTGATCGATGAGATGCTGGCCAGGGACGAGATCGATTTTGTCCGCGATTTCGCCATCCCGCTGCCCATCCGGATGATCTCCGAACAATTGGGGCTGACGTCGGAGGACACCAGCACAATCAAGCGCTGGACTGATGCGTTCGTTGACCGGCTTGGCGGGATGGTGCCCAAAGAGCGCGAACTGCAGTGCGCGCGCGAGGTCGTCGAGTTTCAGCACGCGATCAAGGCGCAGATGGACGCGCGGCGCGCCAGCCCCACCGACGACTTGCTGTCCGATCTGGTGCACGCGCAGGTCGAAGGCGAGCGCCCGCTCAATGACGGCGAGCTGCTGTCGATCGTGCAGCAGCTGCTGGTCGCCGGCAATGAGACGACCACGGCCTCGCTGGCCGAAGGCATCATTCTGCTGGCGCGCAACCCGGCAGAGCTCGCCAAGGTCAAGGCCAACCCAAAGATCATCCCGAACATGGTCGAGGAGATCCTGCGGCTGGCCAGCGCGTCCTCTGGCATCTGGCGGGTGATGAAGGCCGATGCCGAGCTGGGCGGCGTGACCATCCCCAAGAATGCGATGGTGATGATGCGCTATGCCGCTGCCAACCGCGATCCGGAGAAATACGAAAATCCCGATGCGTTCATCGCCGACCGCACCAACGCGCGCACCCATCTCGCGTTCGGGCGCGGCATCCATATGTGCGTCGGCAATATGCTCAGCCGCAAGGAGATGACCGTCGCGTTCGAGGAGCTGCTGCCGCGCGTTGCCGCGATCACGCTGACCGACGAGAGCGCCATTGCCTATCCGCCAAACATGATGCTGCGCGGCCCGACCTCGGTGCCGATCCGCTTCGGGGCGGCGGGATGAATTTCGATTATGACGAAAGCCAGCTGCTTTACAGGGCCACGGTAGAGCGGTTTCTGGCCGACTGCGATATCGCAGCGCGCAAGGCCCAGCGCAGCTGCCCCGGCGGCATTGACCGGGCGCGCTGGCAGGCGATGGCCGATCTGGGACTGACCGGCATGGCGCTGGCCGAGGCCAAGGGCGGCATGGGCAGCAGCGCACTCGATCTGGTGGCCGTGGGCGAAAGCTTTGGGATACGCATATCATCGGACAACTGGCTGGAAAACGCGGTGCTGCCGATGCTGCTGCTCGGCGGCGCGCTGCCCGAAGGTCACGCTGCGCTCGATGCTCTGAGCGCTGGTGAGGCGATCGCTGCGCTGGCGCTGTTCGAACCGACCGGGCGGCATTGCATCACGCCGCGCACCACAATCGCGCGTGAATCCGGCGATGTTTTCGTGTTGTCGGGCGACAAGACGCTGGTGTTGGGGGGCATGGCGGCGGACTGGGTGCTGGTTAGCGCTCTGGTCGGCGATATGCCCGCGCTGTTCCTCGTTTCCGCCGAAGCCGGAGGGCTGTTCCGCAAAGGCTATCGCGTCATCGACGGAAATATCGCAGCCTTTATCGAGCTGCGCAATTGCGAGGTGGCGCGCGACGCCAGGCTGCAGCTCAGCTGGAGCGAGATTGAGGCTGCGTTAAGCATGGCGCAGCTGATCGCGGCGGCGGAAATGACCGGCCTCGCCCAGCGGCTGTTCGACGACACACTCGCCTATGTCCGCCAGCGCGAACAGTTCGGCCAGCCCATTGGGCGCTTTCAGGCCATTCAGCATCGCATGGTCGATTGCTACGGGCTGGTCGACCAATGCCGCTCGGCGCTGATTGCTGCCGTGACATCGGGGAGCGCGCACGAGATTGCCGGCATGAAGACGATTATCGCCGAAGCTGCGCTTCACATCGGGCGCGAGGCGGTGCAACTGCACGGTGGCATGGGCACCACCGACGAGCTTGAAATCGGCCATGCGCACAAACGGGTTGTTTTGCTGTCGCAATGGCTCGGCGATAGCGCAACCGGGCTCGATGCCTATGCGCCTGATGCCTTTCGGGTGGCGGCATGAACGCGCTGGTGCCCGTAGCCGATGGCCTGTGGACCGATGAGGCCGCGCCGCGCCTGATCGGCGGACGGAACCGGGGAACGGGCGAGATTGTGTTTCCGATGCCCGGCGGCGATGCTGCGCTGCAATTCGACCCGTTGCCGCTTTCGCGCACGGGCAGCCTGTGGTCATGGACCAGCCAGGATTTCCGCCCCAAGTCGCCGCCCTATGCGGGGCCTGAAGAGTTCGCCCCATATCTGGTCGGCTATGTCGAACTGCCCGGTGAGGTGATCGTCGAGACGCGTATCGTTGATGCGACGCTTGCCAGCCTGTCGCTCGGGATGATGATGGAACTGGTGATCACCGAGTTTGTGAAGGGGCGCACAACGTTTGCGTTTCGCCCGATGGGAGCACGCGCATGAGCGATGTCCACATCATCGGTGCAGGCATCCACCCTTTCGGGCGCACCGATGGCCGGTCAGGGCGCGATCAGGGCGTGTTTGCGGTGCGGCAGGCGCTCGCCGATGCGGGGCTTGAATGGACCGACATCGAATGTGCCTATGGCGGTTCCGAAGGCGCGGGCAATGCCGATATCATGGTCAATGAACTGGGCTTGTCAGGCCTGCCGTTCATCAACGTATCGAACGGCTGCGCAACGGGCGGCAGCGCGCTCTCATCGGCGCGCAACGCCGTCGCTTCGGGCCAGTGCGATGTCGCGTTGGCGGTGGGGTTCGACAAGCATCCGCGCGGCGCGTTCAATGCCAAGCCGGGCGACTGGGGCCTGCCCGAATGGTATGGCGAAACCGGCATGATGCTGACCACGCAGTTCTTCGCGCTGAAAATCCAGCGCTACATGCAGATGCACGGCATCAGCCGCAGGACCTTGGGCATGGTTGCGGAGAAAGCGTTCCGCAACGGCAGCCTGTGCGATCACGCGTGGCGGCGCTCACCGGTCGATCTCGATACGATCCTGAATGCGCCAATGGTCAACGATCCGCTGACCAAATACATGTTCTGCTCGCCCGCCGAAGGCGCGGTGGCGCTGATCATCGCATCGGACAAGAAAGCGCGCGCACTGGGTGCAGACCGCATCAGGATCGCCAGCATCGCGGTGCGCACCCGCCCGCCCGGATCGTTCGAGGTGTTTGCCCCGTCGATCAGCATCGAGCGCGGCGGCAAGCCGACCGAGCTTGCCAGCAAGGCGGCGTTCGAGGCGGCGGGCATCGGCCCTCAGGATATTGACGTGGCCCAGTTACAGGACACCGAATCGGGCGCGGAAATCATGCACATGGCCGAAAACGGCTTTTGTACAGATGGCGAGCAAGAGGCCTGGCTTGCCGAAGGTCGGACCGAGATCAACGGCGCGCTGCCGGTCAACACCGATGGCGGGTGCCTTGCCTGCGGTGAACCCATCGGTGCTTCGGGGCTGCGGCAGGTCTATGAGAATGTCGTGCAACTGCGCGGTCGGGGCGGAGCGCGGCAGGTGCCGGGCAAGCCCAAAGCGGCTTACAGCCATGTCTATGGCGCGCCCGGCCTGTCGGCCGTGGCAATTCTGGAGCGATGAACATGAATGCTTTGGCAGGTGTGATGCGGGGCAAGGTCGTCCTGATTTCGGGCGGCGCAGAAGGCATCGGCTGTGCCACCGGACGGCGCATCGTCGATGAAGGCGGCAGCGTGGTGCTGGGCGATATCCAGCGTGACAAGCTGGACGCAGTCGCCAGCGAGCTTGGCGACAGGGCCATATCGGTGCATCTCGATGTGCGCGATCTGGCGCAATGGGAGGCAGCGGTGAAAGCCGCGCAAGACCGGTTCGGCAAGCTGACGCACCTTGCCAACATCGCCGGCATATCCGAACCGGGCGCTGTGCCCGAGGTCGGGCTGGACAGCTGGCAACGCACCATCGATATCAATCTCAATGGCACCTTCTACGGTTGCCGCGCCGCGATCCCCGCGATCGCGGCGTCGGGCGAATCGGGAGCAATCGTCAATATTGGCTCAATGCTGGCGCTGCGCGTCGGCGCAGAGTTCGCATCCTATTGCGCCTCCAAGGCAGCGGTGACCGCGCTCACCAAGACCATCGCGCTCGATTGCGCCAAAAAGGGCCTGCCGATCCGCGCCAACACCGTGCACCCCGGCGCAATCCGCACGCCGATGTTCCAGCGCTATCTGGAAGCGCTGCCCGGCACGGTGGAGGAAGTCGAAGCGATGTTCGCCGCCAATCACCCGATGGGCCGGGTGGGCGAGGCGCATGAGGTGGTCAACGCGATTGTCTTTCTGCTGTCCGATCAGGCAAGCTTCACCACGGGCCTCGACTTCACCGTCGATGGCGGCGGCAGTTTCCGCAGCTGAGGAGTTTGCAAAAGTCATGGCTGAACGGATCGACGCGCATTTCGTCGCAGCGGGCAAATATCACGATATCGATTTCGCGCGGCTCGAGATGCTCAAGCTGCTCGCCGAGCATGACAATATTCGCACGACGGTGGCGCATGATTATCATGGCGTGGGCGAACGGCTGGAGGCATGCCGGTTTCTCGTCACCTATACCTGCGATCTGATGCCGTACGAGGCCGAGGCGCAGGCTATTGCCGCGTTTCTTGAAAGCGGCGGGCGGTGGCTGGCACTGCACGGCACCAACTCGATCCTGCGCTTCACTGATGCCGGGGTGGACAGCCCCGAAGAGCGCCCCGACGTGATGGAACTGCTGGGCACCCAGTTCAAGGCACACCCGCCCATCGGCGCGCCGTTTACCGTGACGATCACCGATGATGACCATGACGTGACGCGCGGCATCAAGGATTTCGATGTCGTCGATGAACTTTATCTGATGAAGCAGATGAGCGACATCCGCACGCTGGCGCAGACCCGTTTTGCAGGCGAGGCAACCGGCTTCGTCGATGCCGACTGGCCGGAAACCGTGGTCCCGGTGATCTACACCCGGGCGATCGGCAAGGGGGGCATTCTCTACAACACGCTGGGCCATTGCCGCGGGCATTACGACCTGCCGGGGATGGCCGATTTCTATCCGCACCCGGAAAAATGTGCGTGGAACTATCCGGTTTATTATGAACTGCTCCGCCGCTCGATCGTCTGGGCGAGCGGGACAGGCGGGATCTGACGCATGGATATGGATTTCACCCCAGATGAGCTGGCGTTCCAGCACGACGTGCGCGCCTTTTTGCAAACGCACCTGACCGCACGGCTGATCGATGGCGCGCGGCGCACCCCGGGTGTGTTCGTCGAACCCGACATCGGCCTGGAATGGCAGCGCATTCTCCACGAAAAGGGCTGGCTGGCCACGCACTGGCCGGTCGAGCACGGCGGGCCGGGCTGGACCCCGGTGCAGCGTTATATCTTTGAAAAGGAATGCGCATTTGCCGGTGCGCCTGCGCTGCCCGTTCTGGGGCTCAAGCTTGTCGGGCCGGTGATCTGCCGGTTCGGCACGCCCGAGCAGCAGGCGCGGTTTCTGCCGCGCATCCTTTCAGCAGAGGATTACTGGTGTCAGGGCTATTCAGAGCCTGGCTCAGGATCGGACCTTGCCAGCCTGACGACCCGCGCCGTGCTGCAGGGCGATACATACCGCATGAACGGGTCAAAAATCTGGACGACACACGCGCATTACGCCAACTGGATCTTCTGTCTGGTTCGCACCGACAATGATGTCTCGGCGCAGCGCGGCATCACCTTTTTGCTGGTGCCGATGGACCAGCCGGGCATCACCGTCACCCCCATCATCACCATGGCGGGCGACCATGAGGTCAACCAGGTGTTTTTCGATGATGCAACAAGCGGTGTCGAGAACCGCATCGGCGATGAAGGCCAGGGCTGGACCATCGCCAAACATCTGCTGGAGAATGAACGCGGCGGATCGTGTTTCGCCCCCAAGCTGCTGGTCGATATCGACCGGCTGGCGATGACGGCGGGCGAGGTGCCCAGCGGCGTCAACGGGGCCATCGGGCATGACCCGGTGATCGCGCGCAGGCTTGCCTCGCTGCGGCTGCGGGCACGCGCTTTCGAGATCACCGAACTGCGCATCCTGGCAGAGATCGCCAAGGGCCGCCCGCCGGGTCCGCAGACCTCGCTGGTCAAGCTGTTTTCGGCCAATCTCAGGCAGGAGCTCGATACGCTGGCGATGGAAATTCACGGGCTCGCCGGGCTGCAACTGCCGGACGAGCGGCCGCTCTATGGCAACGAGGCACCCGAACCGGTCGGCTCGGTCGATGCGCAACTGGCGGCGGGCCGTTATCTCAACTCGCGCGCCTGGACCATCTTCGGCGGATCGGACGAGGTGCAGAAGAATATCATCGCCAAGACCGTGCTGGGGTTGTGAGAGTGATGGGGTGTGCAGCCCGAAAATCCTCCCCTGCAAGGGGAGGGGGACCACGCAGTGGTGGAGGGGTATCGACTTCGGCGACAGGGTGACACCCCTCCGTCTGCGCTCTGCGCAGCCACCTCCCCTTGCAGGGGAGTATTTGGACAGACACCGCGAAACACACAGGAGAGCCCCCATGGACATCACCAAAATCATGTATCGCCCTGGCCTGATGGCGGGCGAACGCATCCTGATCACTGGCGGGGGCACCGGGCTGGGCAAGGTCATGGCTGAAGCGTTTTTGTATCTGGGGGCGGAGGTCCACACTTGCGGGCGTCGCGGGGCGGTGGCGGAGGAGGCCGCCGATGAACTGATGACCCGCCACGGCGGCAAGGTCGTCGCGCACGCCTGCGATATCCGCAAGCCGGACGCCATTGATGCCATGGTTGAGCAGATCTGGAGCCGCCACGGCGCGCTCACCGGTCTCGTCAACAATGCGGCGGGCAATTTCATCAGCCGCACCGAGGACCTGAGCATCAATGGCTTCAACGCGATTTCGGACATCGTGTTTCGCGGCACGTTCTACATCACGCACAATGTCGGCAAGCGCTTGATTGCGCAAAACGCGCGCGGCAACTTTCTCGCCATTCTCACCACCTGGGTGTGGAACGGCGGGCCATTCACCGTGCCATCGGCAATGTCCAAGGCAGGCATCAACGTGATGACCCAGAGCCTGGCCACCGAATGGGGCCGCCATGGCCTGCGATTCAATGCCATCGCGCCGGGCACCTTCCCCACCAAGGGGATGACCGAGCGGTTGTCCCCCGGCAACGCGCAGGGGCTGCAGGGTCGCAATGCCGATCGCGGCAACCCCATGGGCCGGGTGGGCGAGATGCACGAGCTGGCCAATCTGGCGGTGCTGCTGATGGCGCCGGGCGCGGACTATATCAACGGCCAGACCATCGCCATCGACGGCGCGGGCTATCAGGCAAACGCGGGCAATTTCTACCAGAGCCTGTCGCGCATGGACGACGAGCAATGGGCACAGATGGCGGCAATGATCCGCGGTGCAAATGACAAGGACAAGGCGCAGCGCACCACCTGACCGGCACTCTCTTGCCGAAAATGCACGCATGAAATGTCACATCGCCCGATAAAACCCATCGGTCATCCCGCATTCCGTAGCGTTTTGGTGCGCGATGGCTTAATCTACATCAACGGGGAGCCTGTTCGAATCAAAGGTAAAGCCATGATCGACCATCCATTGCAACGCGTCGAGAGCGCCGAGGGCCGCAACAACCCGGTCAACACCCTGGCCGGGCGCGTGACCATCCGCCGGGTGGACGATATTCGCGATGCTGCCCTGGCCATGCACGAGATGGCACAGGCGCGCGGTTTCCGCGTTGCCGCATGCGACGACATTTCATCGAAGGAACCGATGGTCGATGCCGATGGTGCGATCATCAACGGTGAAATCTTTGGCTGGATGGCCGATGGCGAACGCTGGTGGGAAGACACCCGCCTCGCGCTCAATTCACCGCTGCCGCGTGCCTGCCGCTATGAGAGCGAACCGTTCTGGTGCAATGAAACCGGCATGTTCGGGCGCTGGCGCAATGAATATCTTGAAGAGATGGACCTCACCGATTTCTACAAAAGGTCATTGTGCCATGCCGCGATCATGGTGCCGATCCACCTGCCGTTCGGCCAGATCGGATCCGTGAGCTTCACGCCGCTCGACAAGGAGCTGACCGACCTTTCCGAACCGTTTGAAAAGCACGCCGACCTGATGGCGGCGATGACCCGCCGGTTCATCGCGGGCTATGTGATGGTGATGCGCACCAAGCGGCGCATTCCATCGGACTGTATGCTCTCAAAGCGCGAGGTTGAATGTCTGCGCTGGGCCGCAATCGGCAAGACCGACAAGGAGATCAGCATGATCCTGGGGCGCAGCCATGCGACGATCCGCTACCATATCCACCGCGCGGGCGAAAAGCTCGACGCGGTCAACCGCAGCCAGACCATCTTTAAGGCGGGGCAGCTGGGCTATCTGGGGGCGAGCGACTAACAAGTCCTCTCCTCTCTCCCCTGAAGGGGAGAGAGCCTTTGGCTAACCCAACACCCGCACCGGATCACGCCCGTCCCAATGCTTTGCCGCATCGGCGATCATCGCAAAAAACCCGTCGCTGCCGCTTGCGGGTTGCAGTACCTCGACGACCGCGCCGGCATTGGGCCGTGTCTCGGCAGGTCCGCAATCGGCGTAGAATACCGCGCCGTCCGCCCCCACCTTGCCCTCAACCAGCAGCAGTCCACCACCTGAGACCACCGCCGCGCGCGCCGCAGAAATGTCGGCGGTCAGCAGGCAGATATGGTGCATCGCGCCGCCTTGCGGCAGATAATCGCCGCGATAAATCGATGGCGTGTCGTTGTCCTGCCGGATCAGTTCGATCTGCACATCGCCCCATTGCGCCAGCGCGATGGTGAACCTGCAATCCGATGGCGCGCCGTGAAAGCGCATGTCGTCCAGCGTGATGTTTTCCAGCACAAAGAACGGCCCGACACCCATCATCTGCGTCCAGTGACGCAGCGCTGCATCGAAATCATCGGGCACGAACGCGATCTGCATGGGTGTGCCGATCTCGGCGATAGGCGCAGCGTTCATCCAACGTCCCTTCGGCACTGACTAAACCAATAGTGTTCCTGCCCCGCCGCTTTCTGGCATGGTGTACCAAATTGCCATTGATCAAATTGGGAGGCCCCTGATGGCCGAGCGCGATCCAACCGACAGCCTGACGCCCGACTGGGCGGCGTCACGCACGCTGCGCGCCCATGAGATCCGTCGCAAGATCGTCACGCATATCGCCGCCAAGACCACTGACATGGCCGAAGGACCGCTGCCGCTGCACAAATCGGTCTACACCGGCGGGGCGCGCTTTGCCGCTGAGCGCGAGCATCTGTTTTTGCGCCAGCCGCTGGTCGCGGGCCTGACCGGCGATATCCCGCAGCCGGGTGATTATCTGGTGTTCGATGCCGCCGGGCCTTCCATCCTGGTCATTCGTGGCAAGGATGGCATTGTGCGCGCGTTCCGCAATATGTGCACGCATCGCGGTGCCAAGCTGGTGGAGCAATCCGAGCCGTTCACCGGAAAGGCGAGCCGCCTGACCTGCCCGTTCCACGCGTGGACCTTCAACAATCTGGGCGGGTTGATCGGTCAGCCGGGCAAGGCAGGCTTTGCCGGATGCGACATCGGCGCGCGCGATCTGCTGCCGCTGCCCTGCACCGAGCATCTGGGCCTTATTTTCGTGCGCGCCTCAGAAGGCGAGGCGATCGATGCTGCCGCGCATCTGGGTGACTTTGCCGACGAGCTTGCATTGCTTGAGCTGCATAAGGCGGTGCCGGTGAAGAAGGGCATTCTCCATGCCCAATCCAATTGGAAATTCTCGCTCGACACCTATGGCGAGGGCTATCATTTCGCGGCGCTGCACGCCTCGACGATCGGCCAGACGCATTACAACGACATCGCCGTGGTTGACCGCTTCGGCCTCCACCACCGCATCAACTTTCCTGACAATTCGCTGGGCAATTTGGTCGGCCTGCCCGAGGCTGATTGGCCCGAGACCGAATATGGCGGCGTGCACTATCTATTCCCCAACACGATCATCTTCTTTGGATCGATCACCCCGGGGGTCTATTTTACACAGGTGTTCCGGCTGTTCCCCGATGGCGTCGGCAAGACGCGCTGCCAGTTCGGCGTCTATGCCCCGTTCGGCGTCCACAGCGACGACTATCGTGGCATTTGCGAGATGGCCTATGATGCCACCGCCGAGGTGGTGCAGGCCGAGGACTACCGGGTGGCAAGCCATGGCTATGCCAATCTGCTGACCGCGCCAGAGGATTTTCACGTGGTGCTCGGCGCGAACGAATGCGCGCCGCAGGCGGTGCACAGGCATATCGCAGACGCGGTCGGCATGCCTTTGTAAGCAATAGCGTTAGTTTCCCGTGCGAAAACACGGGGAACGCCAGAAGAGAATGAAGCAAGGAGAGAATGACCCATGGAAAATCCGAGCCGGAGCTACGCTGCTGATCGCTGCCCCGCGATCACCGTGGACGAGATTCTGGACCTCGACAGCCGCACCGTTCCGCCGCAGGTGCGCGATGACAGTTGGCGCGATCTGGGCACCGGATCGGTCAGTGCCGACCGCTATACCAGCGCCGCGTTCTTTGAGGCTGAAAAGGCGCGGATGTGGCCCAATGTTTGGCAGATGGTGGCGCGCGAAGACGAGATGCTGCAGCCGGGCGATTATGTCGTCTACAACAACGTCGGCCGGTCCTATCTGATCATGCGGCAGGAGGACGGATCGGTAAAAGCCTTTCACAACGTCTGCCTGCATCGCGGCCGCAAGCTGCGCACCGAAAGCGGCTCTGCCGACGAGTTGCAATGCCCGTTCCATGGCTTTTCTTGGGCGAATGACGGCGCGATCAAGCACATCCCGTGCGCGTGGGATTTCGAGCATCTGCAAAAGCAGGACATGAGCCTGCCCGAACTGCGCGTCGAACGCTGGCAGGGCTTCATCTTCGTTTGTGAAAGCACCCGCCAGGTGTCGCTGCGCGATTACATCGGCCACGAAGTGTACGACCGCTACAGCCGCTGGCGGCTCAACGAATGCTATACCGCGCTGTGGATCGGCAAGGTGGTGAACGCCAACTGGAAGGCAGTATCAGAGGCGTTTATGGAAGCCTGGCACTCCATCGTCACGCATCCGCAGATCCTGCCTTATACCGGCGATGCCAACACCCGCTATTCGATGTGGGGTGACCATGCCAATCTGGCGTTGACCCCGTTCGGGCTGCCCAGCCCGCATCTGGCGGCAGACAACCTGTCGCAGGATGATATCATTGCCGCCTTCAGCCGCACATCTGGACGTTCAGCGTCGCTGCAAGGGCGCAAGCTGAGTGACGGGGAAACCGCGCGCAGGGCGATGGCAGAGACCAATCGCGCCAATTATCTCGACGCGCTGGGCTATGACAGTTCGGACGTATCGGACAGCGAGATGCTCGATGCGTTCACCTATAACATCTTCCCCAACCTCTCGCCCTGGGGCGGGTTCGTGCCCAACATCGTCTACCGCTGGCGGCCCTGGCCCGACCAGAACGCGACGCTGATGGAGGTCCGTCTGCTGGCGCGCAAGGCCCGCGATGCCGACATGCCCGAGGCCGCCGAAATGCGCTTCCTCGGTGCGGACGAACCCTGGGCCACGGTTGCCGAATGGGGCGCGCTGGGCGAGGTGTTCGATCAGGATATGGAAAACCTGCCCTATGTGCAGGAAGGCCTGATCGCCTCTGCCAACAACCGGGTCGAACTGGGCCGCTATCAGGAAGGGCGTATCCGCCAGTTCCACCAGACGATGGACAAATATCTGGCGGGGCAATTGCCTTAAGCCCGGATCGCCCCCCCCTTGCGCACGACGGTTATGTGAGATCGCTCGACGTCGCGCGAGAACACGCAGGGCGCGAACAGGAGTTGAAAGACCAATGAGCTTCACAGGCCCCCTCGAAGACCAGATCGCCATCCGCGCGCTGATCGACAGCTATACCGATGCCGTGTTCCGCCGCGATGCCAACGCGTGGGGCGCGACATGGGCCGATGACGCGCAATGGGGGCTGATGGGCACGCAGGTGCGCGGGCGCGAGGCGATTGTCGCGCTGTGGCTGCAGGCCATGTCGGGCTTCCCGTTCGTGGCGTTTTTCGCGCAGGTCGGCAGCATCGCCATCGACGGCGATCGCGCGACGGGCCGGGTCTACACGCACGAATTTCTGGAGCTGGCCGACGGCAGCATCAGCCATCCGATCGGCCTTTACAACGATATCTACGCCCGCACCGCCGACGGCTGGCGCTTTGCCGAGCGGCATTTTTCTATCCTCAGGGAGACGCACAAACCATGAGCACAGGCTTTACAGGAATCGTGATTGCCGGAGAGGTCGATTTTCCGCCCGAAAACCGCGCGCAGGCGCTGGCTGGCGCTGGCGACCTGATCGCCATGGCGCTCGCCGAGCCGGGCTGCCGTCATTATGCCTGGAGCGCCGACCCGCATGATCAGGGCCGCGTACACGTATTTGAAGAGTGGGACAGCGCCGACGAACTGCAGGCGCATCTTGACGGTGACGCCTATCGCGGCATGCTGGCGCATCTCGCAGGCTTCACCATCCTGAAGGCCGACACCCGCAAATACCGCTTTGACCTGAAGGAGCCGGTCTATGGCCCCGACGGTGTCGCCACCGCCCATTTTGTGACTGGAGCCAGCGCATGACCGATCTATCCGGAAAAACCGCCATCGTCATCGGCGCGGCGGGTGAGCAGAACATGGGGCAGGCGATTGCGCGAACGCTTGCTGCAGCGGGCGCGAAGGTGATCGTATCGGGCCGCAAGCCCGAGCCGCTCGAAGCGCTTGCTGCCGAAATCGGCGGCGAGGCAAGCGCCTGCGACCTGACCCGCCGCGCCGATGTCGATGCGCTGTTCGATGGCGCGCATAACCGCCACGGTCAGGTCGATATCGCGGTCAATGCCACCGGTTGGGGATTGATGAAACCCTGGGCTGACATGACCGACGATGACTTGCAGTCAATGGTGGCGCTGCAGTTCATCGGCATCCACCACATGCTGAACGCCTGTCTGCGCACGATGACCGGCGGTGGATCGGTCATCCAGATTTCGTCGGCGACGACGACCTGCCCGATTTACGACCACGCCGCCTATATCGGCACCAAGGCCGGATCAGAAGCGCTGATCCGCTGCTTTGCCAACCAGTACGGGCCGCAGGGGATCCGCGCCAACATCGTATCGCCGGGGCTTACCGCAACGCCGATGGCCGCTGGCGCGCTTGCCGCGCCGGGGCTTGAGGCGGCGTTCGCCAAAGAATATCCGCTCGGACGCATCGGCACGGTCGATGACATCGCGCATACCGTGCTCTGGTTGTGCGACGACCGCACGTTCCTCACCGGGCAGAACATCCAGACCAACGGCGGGCTGACGCTGCGGCGTAACCCGCGCCCCGAGGAGATCGCCGCAGCGGTTGGCGCGGCGATGGCGGCGCAGGCGCAATGAGCGACCACCTGCTCTCGCTTGCGTCGGGGGTTTTGCCCGAGTTTACACCGGAGCAGACCGCTGCGGCGGCAGTCGCGGCGGGCTGGCCGGCGGTGGGCATCTGGGTGGAGCCTGCGACATGGACGAGCGCGATTGCGGCGGACGTGCGCAGGCGGGTCGAGGACGCCGGGGTCATCGTGCTTGATGTTGAGGTCATCTGGCTGAAGCCGGGCGCGGACGACCCCGATCACCTGCGCATCATCGATGCGGGCGAAGCCATCGGCGCGCGCAACGTGCTGGTAGTCAGCTCGGACCCCGATCCGCAAGCGACCGCCGACAAGCTGGCGCGCCTCGTTAAACACGCCGCCTCCGCAAAGATGCGGGTGTGCCTTGAGTTTGCCGCGTTCACCGAAGTCAAAAGCCTGGCCGCCGCGCTCGATATCATCGCGCGCAGCCATTCTGATACTGGCCTGCTGATCGATCCGCTGCATTTTGCGCGCACCGGCGCCACGCCCGACATGCTGCGCGGCATCAATCCGCACCGCCTGCCCTATGCGCAGTTTTGCGATGCCGCCGCGACCGGCCCAGCCGCCGAAAATGTCCCCGCGATCATCGAGGAAGCACTCGATCTACGGCTTGATGTCGGCCAGGGGGCATTGCCGCTCAAGGCGCTGCTGGACACGATGCCCGCCCAGATTCCGCTGAGCATAGAATTGCGCTCCAAGGCATTGCGCGATGCTTATGGGGATCCGGACGCGCGGGCTGCGGCGCTGCTGGCGGCGACGCGTCAGGGGCTGCAGGCTCTGTCAGGCTAGCCGCATCCCGCGCGCCAACCTGCGCAAGGGCCCGCCCAAACTCACCCGATCGAACCGATGACATCGCCGATGTTGTAGGTCTGGCCCTCTTCGCCAGTCACGCGCAGCACGCCCGATTCCTGCGCCTCGATCTCGGTCGAGGTCTTGTCGGTCTCAAGCGTATAGAGCACGTCGCCCTTTTCAACCGTCTCGCCGTCACCGAACATCCATTCGATCAGCGTCACCTCGGTCACGCTCATGCCCAGCTTGGGGATGCGGATATCGTGCGCCATCAACGCGTCCAACCCATGGTCGTGCGGATTGCGGCTTTGACCGCGTCCTTGCTTGGTATCCATGCCTGTTCGAGCACGCTGGCCATTGGCACGGCAGAGAACGCGCCGCCCACCCGCTGCACCGGGGCTTTCAGCTCGTTGAACAGCGCCTCGTGCAGCCGCGATGCAATTTCCGCGCCGGTTCCATAAGCGCGCACCGCCTCGTGCAGCACCACCGCGCGGCCCGTCTTGCGCACCGATGCCAGCACGGTCGGCTCGTCATACGGCGCGATGGTGCGCAGGTCGATCACCTCAACCGACACGCCCTCGGCGGCCATCTGTTCGGCAATCTCGAGCGCGTCGAGCACGGTGCGGCCATACGTGATCAGCGACACATCGCTCCCCTCGCGTGGCACCGCCGCCTTGCCCAGCGGCACGCGGTGATCAACGCCTGGGTCGTCCGACTTGAGCCCGTAGCACAGGATGTTTTCGATGAAGATCACCGGGTCGTTGCATTCGATGGCGCTGCGCATCAGCCCCTTGGCGTCGGCAGCGTTCGATGGCGTGACGATCTTCAGCCCGGGCACATGCGCGAACCATGCCTCCAGCATATCCGAATGCTGGCCGCCGAAGCCGACGCCGACGCCGGTGGTGGTGCGGATGACCAGCGGCACGTTGGTCTGCCCGCCGCTCATGAAGCGCAGCTTGGCAGCGTGGTTGACGATCTGGTCCATCGCCACGGTGACGAAGTTCATCAGCATGATCTCGGCAATCGGGCGCATCCCCGCGACAGCCGCGCCGACACACGCACCCATGATCGCCTGTTCGGAGATCGGCGTCGCGCGAATGCGATGTTCGCCATATTTTTCAGTCAGGCCCGAGGACACCTTGAATACCCCGCCGCCTTGCTTGGCGGCGACATCTTCACCCAGCAGGATGACGCCTTCGTCCGCAGCCATCGCCTCATCAATGGCTGCGTTGAGCGCCTGCACCATGGTGATCTGCTTGACCTTCGCCTCGGAGGCCTTGGCCTCCAGCGTTGCAGCATCGCTCATGCGGCAATCTCCTCTTCGAATACATCCTTGCGGATTTCGTCCGCATCGGGGAACGGACTGTCGAGCGCGAACTGCACGGCAGCGTCCACGTCCTGCGCAAGCCCGGCGACGATGGCATCCAGCTCGCTTTCAGTGAACTGATGTTCCAGCATCAGCGCGCGCAACTTGGGCAGCGGGTCCTCCGCCTTCATTTCCGCGATATGGTCGGGCGGCATGTACGAAAAGTCTGCGCCGAAGAAATGCCCCATCATCCGGTAACACATCGCCTCGATCAGCGTAGGGCCCTCGCCCGAGCGCGCGCGGTCGACAGCTTCCCTGGCGACCTGATACATGGCCAGTGCATCGTTGCCGTCAACCTTCATGCCCTTCATGCCATAGGCGGCGGCGCGGGTGACGATGCTGTCCACTTTGGTGTGGTCGGCAAAGGCGGTGTGCTCGCCATAGCGGTTGTTCTGGCAGAAGAAGATGACCGGCAGCTTGTAGAGCTGCGCCATGTTCATCGCTTCGTGGAATGCGCCAATGTTGGTCGCGCCATCGCCAAAGCAGGTGACGGTGACCTTGCCATCGCCCCGGTTCTGGCTGGCCATGGCAAAGCCGTTGGCGATCGGCAGGCCGGATCCGACCACGCCAGTGGTGACCATTACACCGGTGGCGGGATGGGTGATGTGCATCGACCCGCCCTTGCCTTTGCATGTGCCCGTGGCGCGCCCGGCGATCTCGGCGATCAGCAGGCCCAGCGGCACGCCCTTGGCGATCTGGTCATGCTGGCCGCGATAGGTGGTGACAAGATAGTCGTCCTCGTTCAACGCCGCCATCATAGCCGCAGTCACCAGCTCCTGCCCGCGCATCGTGTAATAGATGGTGGCGAGCTTGCCGCTCATCAGCAGCGAGCGCATCGTCTCGTCGAACTGCGCCACCTTCATCGTGCGGGTGTAAATATCGAGAAGCTTTTCACGATCTATGGTCATGTCAGGCGATCCCTGTCTGGGCGTTGAGGCTGGCAGTCGCGCTGGGGCGGGCAGCGACCCGCGCCGACCAGGCCTGCAAATTGGCAAGCTCCTCCGGCAACGGCTGGCCAACCTGCTTGCCGAACTCTGTCAAGCAATAGAGCAGGATATCGGCGAGCGTGAAACGCTCACCCGCCAGCCACGTCTTGTCGCCGATGAGCGCGTCGAACGCGGCCAAGCCATCGCGCGCAGATGCTTTGAGGCCATCGGCGGCCTCGGGCAAGCAACGCATCCGGTTCTTAAACATCGGCAGGCCTTCGGCACCGCGAAATGCGGTGGTCATCGGGGCGACCACGTCATAATCGAGCCTGCGCACCAGCATGTTTGTCACCGCGCGCTCCTCCGCCGTGCTGCCAATCAGCGGCGGCGCTGGGAATTTCTCTTCGATATAGGCGCAGATCGCGGTGCTTTCGGACAGATGGGTGCCATCGTCCATCTCAAGCAGCGGCAATTGCCCGAAAGGATTGAGCGCGACAAAATCCGGCTGGCGGTTTTCGCCTTTCATGATGTCGACAAAGGCGCGGTCGATGACGGCGCCCTTTTCTTCCAAAAACATCAGTACGACGCGCGGATTGGGGCCGATCGATTGATAGAGCTTCATAACCGTCCTTTGCCGATCAGAATTGCACGCGCTGGGTGAAGCCGCCGTCGATGACGACGTTCGCCCCGGTCATATACGGGCAGGCCGGGCTGGCGACGAAGACGATGGCCTTGGCAACCTCTTCGGGCTCGCCAAACCGGCCCATCGGCATCTTGGCAAGCGTGCCTTCATACAGCGCGGGAACCACGCCCTTGATCATCTCCCAGTTGCCGCCTGGATATTCGATCGCACCGGGCGAGATGCAGTTAACGCGGATGCCCTGCGCGGCGAACGCCTGCGACAGCTGCGAGCCGTAGGTGATCAGCGCGGCCTTCAGCGCGTTGAACGCCTGTGGCGCAACGAACGTCTCCAGCGCGGCGGTGGACGACATGAAGATGATTGACCCGCAGTCCGATTCGGTCAGCGCCGGGGTCAGCACCTCGACCCCGTGCACCGCATTCATGATGTCCATGTCCAGGCATCGCTGCCAATCGCCGGTTGCCCCCTGCCCCGATGCGCTGGCGGTGTGCACGAAGATATCGCAGCCGCCCAGCGCTTCGACCGACGCGGCGAGCCATGCCTTGTAGCCTTCAACATTGCCGGTGATGTCGATGGCGGTCCCGAACACCCTGCCGGTGCCGGCGGCATCGATCTGCGCCACCGCTGCATCGACCTTGGCCTGCTCGCGCGAGAGGAAGGCGACATCGGCGCCTTCGGTCGCAAATTGCCGCAGCGCGGCCAGCCCGAGGCCATGCGCGCCGCCGTTGATGATGACTTTCTTGCCAGCAAGTCCCAGATCCATCGCCGCGCTCTCCTCAACTGTGTTTTGCTTGGATGAGAGGGTATCGGAAATGCCAAGTCCCGGTAACCAGCAAAAATGACAGCTTGCATGCACGGCAGCCGGTTACGTGATGCGCTTCGCCTCATCCGGCAAGGCCACCAATGCGCTGCTCACGATGGGTATCACGTGACGCCGGCTTGCGGCATTCAGAGAGCCGTTGAACGAACGACTGCAAACTGGGCACGTAGCCGAACGGCGGCTGGTGCTGCGTCGGGCTGGTGATGGCGGAAATCGTATTGCCCAGCCGCGAGCGCTGATTGAGATTGTTGAAGAGCGGCTCGATGAGGTCGCGCCAATTGTATTTGGCTCGGTCAGCCTCGCCGACATTGCCGCCGATCCCACAGCCGGCAGCGTCACCGCCCGTGAAACCTCGCCGGTGGTTGGCCTGCCCGCCAATATGGGAGATAAAGCGCCAGTGCGGAACGAGCGTTCAGTGGTGTGCGGCGTCGTAAACTCGGCTTAAGACCCCATGCACAGGTTTGCGTCACACTGCGGCGACGTGTCACCAGCCTGGGTCGCTCCTATTGTGGCCTGCCACCTAAAGCTGTGTACAACGCAATGGCGTTGTTGAGGGCATCCTGGTGCGAGAGGACATAGGAGTCCTTTACTTCCAGTCTGCGGCGGTCGGCGATCAGAACGGTCCCGAAGTCATCGCTGCCCTCGGCGAAGCGGCGCCGCGCCAGATCAGCGGTGCGTGCAGTGATCTGCTGTGATCGCTCAAGCAATGCCGCTCGCTCGGCCGTCGCTGTCGTACCCGCAAGCGCGTTTTGCGCGCTGGCCAAAGCCCCCAACAAGGTCTTGCGATATTGATCGACTGCTTCTTTTTGCTCTGCAGTCGCACGATAAACCTGTCCCTTGAGGCGGCCACTGTCAAATATCGTTGCCAGAACGCGCGATGCCAGCGCAAAGCCGGGACTGAATATGCCGCCATTGGCTGCGCTGTCCACGAATGCACCTGCCGATATCTCAATGTCAGGAATAAATGCTGCGCGCGCGCTTTGAACATCGCCTTCGGTCGCCTCGATGATAGCCGCCGCCGCCAGCATATCAGGCCTTCGGGTAACCAGCATTGCCGGCTGCAGCGGCATGAATTGTGGTGTCGTGAATTCCGCCAGACTGGCGGGCTGAAGGCTGAAAAGCGGTGCCTCTTCGCCCACCAGCACTGCCAGTGCATTCAAGGTTCGGATTTGTGCCTCTTGCAGTCTCGACAACTCGACAGCAAGGCTGTTGGCCTCTGCGGCCTGCAACCCCGCGTCGACCTCGCTGATGATCCCTTCCTTGGCGCGCAGTCCCAGTGTGCGCTCAAATTCTCTGGCGTTGGCCAGCGTCTGCTCGGCGATCGCGATCCGGTCACACAAAGCGGCGTAATCGACATATGCGGATGCCACCGCTGCTTCGATATTGAGGCGCATGGCCTGCGCCTCATAGCCTGCTGCGCGATAGCGCGCGAAAGCTGATTTCTTGCCGGCCTTGAGCCTGCCTGACAGATCAAGGGTGTACGTCAGATCAAGGTCGCCCGCGATGTAGGTGTCTCGAAAGGCATTATCCCCCGCACCGCCGCGTGCGTTTGATTCAGCTCTTCCAAAGGCTTCCAGCGCCGGTCCATTGGCCGCTCTGGCAATCCGAAGGTCTGCTGCTGCCTGTGCGATGCGCGCATTGGCAATGGCGATATCAGTATTTGCAGCACGCGCCTGATCAAGCAAATCATCCAGCCTGGGCGAACCGAACGCCGCCCAGTCGAGGGCGGCGCCGGGTATGTCAGCCTGGGCAGGAAAGGCTGCTCCGCTGGCATGTATCGCCCAGGTTGCGGAATGAATGTCGGGCGCAACCGCCAGCTGCACGCTGGGCGCGCATGCTGCCACCGCTCCTGCAAAGGAGACCAACGCTGCAACACCAAGTGCCCGGGTTATCTGTGCCTGTCTCATACCCATCCGTGATGAACGCCGGATTGGACGTTTCTGTCGATGCTATTAGCCGCAATAAGTTACAAAAGCCGAAACCGTTGGTTTTCCGATCGTTAATCACGTTTTGAGACTTTCAGCCTAGACCTGCGCAGATGCAGACAACAGGCGCAGCATGAACACTCCGCTCTTCCGGCAGGAAGTGATCGACGCCGGTCGCCAGCGGCTGACCGGAACGGTGGTTGCCGCCGTTCCGCCGTCGGCGCGCATCTACACCACGTTCATCGTGTTGGTGGTGTTTGCGCTTGGGATATTGCTGACATTCGGCAGCTACGCCAAGCGGGCGCAGGTGCGCGGCCTTATCGCCTACTCGCAAGGTGTCGCACGAATCACGCCTCCGGGCGAAGCCAAGGTTGAGAAGGTCCTCGTGCGCGAAGGTGCCAAGGTCGCGGCCGGTGCTGAGCTGTTAACGATCTCGCTGACGCAGGGCCGCGATGCTGACGGCGAAGGCATGGCTGGTCAGCTCATGCAAATCGACCGGCAGTATGACGAACTGCGTCGTCAGAAGGATCTGACAAGCCTTTTGGGCTCGACCGAGACAGTCTCGCTGCAAAACCAGCAGCAAAGCATCAGCCAGTCGCTGGAATCGCTGCTGCGCCAGGAAAAGCTGATGGCTGAGCAGATCCGCTTGAATGACGCGCAGTTGTCACGGTCACAACGGCTGATGAAACAAGGCGCTGCGACCAAGGCCGAACTCGAGGAAAAAGAGGCTGCACTGCTCTCGCGAAAGCTGGATCGGGAGGCGCTTGCCGAGCGGATCATCACGCAGCGCGAGTCGCTCAAAACGGTGGAAGCACAGATTGCCGCGCGCGGGATCGGCGCGGATCAATCGGGATCACAGATTACTGAACGCATGGCGGCGCTGGCCGAGCAGCGCGCGCGGCTGTTGCGGCAGGACAAGCTGACGCTCACGGCCCCCATTGCAGGGTCGGTCGGCGATCTGGCGGTGATGCCTGGCCAGCGCGTTGATGCAACGACCGTACTGGCCGCGATCGTCCCTGCCACCGGAACGTTGGAAGTGCAGCTCTATGCGCCTTCCAGTGCCGTCGGGTTCGTCAAGCCTGGTCAGAAGGTGCGGTTGATGTTCGACGCCTTCCCTTATCAAAAATATGGCACCAGCTCAGGGACAGTCACATGGGTTTCATCCGTGCCTGCCCCCTCCGCCGGATTGACGCAAGGCACGGCTGGCGAACCCGTTTTCCGGGTGAGGGTGACCATCGATCCCGATCAGGCCACCCAGAGGTTCCAGTCTGGCCAGCTTCGCGACGGCATGACGCTGACCGCAAATCTGATCCTTGAGGACCGCAGCCTCTGGGAAGTGTTCTTCGGACCTGTTTTCAAGGCGGTCGGATCATGACTGCGCTAGAATGGCCATGGTCGCGCGGCATGCGGCCTATGCTTCAGGCCGAAGCTGCTGAATGCGGGCTGGCGTGCGTCGCAATGGTTGCCGCGCACCATGGCCACAAGGTAAACATCGGCGGATTGCGGCGGCAATATCCTATATCGATGAAGGGTGCGACGCTGGCCCAGCTCATCGAGATCGCCTCCCAGTTGCACCTGGCCCCCCGTCCGCTGCGACTTGAGCTGGAAGAACTTGGCAAGCTGGCAGTTCCCGCCATCCTGCATTGGGACCTCAACCATTTTGTCGTTCTGGAACGCGTCGACACGCGCACCATAACCATTCTCGATCCTGCCACCGGGCGCCGCGAGGTCCCGATGGGAAAGGTCAGCAAGCATTTCACCGGCGTCGCGCTGGAGCTGTGCCCGACAACAGATTTCAAACCGATCGATGCCCGGGTCAAGCTGCACCTGTCTGATCTGTGGGGGCGTCTGGTCAACTTCCGCAGTGCGATTACGCAGGTGCTGTTGCTTTCGCTTCTGCTGCAGATGACGGCATTGGCGCTGCCGTTCTTCATGCAGCTGACCATCGATGAGGCAATCGGGCAAAGCGATGGCAATCTTGTCATGCTCCTCGTGGCAGGTTTCGGCCTGGTTTATGCAATCAACATCCTCATTACGGCGCTGCGTTCGTGGGTTGTGCTGACGCTTGGGCAGATGATGTCTTTTCAGCTGGGCGGAAACATCGTGCGCCATATGCTGCATCTGCCGACCCGCTATTTTGAAAGTCGCCATGTTGGTGACCTGATGTCGCGCCTGCGCTCAGTCGAACCGATTCAGACCATCCTGACGCAGGGGATTGTCAATGCGCTTATCGATGCAGTGCTGGCCATCACGACGCTGATCGTCATGGCGTTGATCAGTGTTCCGCTGATGATCGTTACCGTCGCTACAACCTTGCTCTACGTCCTTTTCAGGGCCGCAATTTACCCTGCAATCCGTCGGCGGACCGAGGAAGAGATTATCGCCGAAGCGCGGGAAGACACTTATACGATGGAAACAATGCGTTCCATGCGCGCCATCAAGCTCCACGTGAACGAGGCCGTGCGTGAGGCAGGATGGCGCAACCGTTAT
>NZ_JBGTFM010000344.1:0-2293 GCF_041747255.1 Blastomonas sp.
CCTGTCCAACGTCACGCGCTCCGTCCATGCTTGGCGATCCATCGAATCTGCCGGTATCAAGGCGATCCTGTTCAAGGGCCCTGTGCGTTCATTCAAGGTTTACGGGAGATGGGATGCCCGCCCCTCGTCTGATGTAGACATCCTTGTGCACCCCGGCGAATACAATTCAGCGCGGTCGGCTTTAACGGAAGCAGGCTACTCCACAGTTTCGGTATCCGACAATTCGTGGTGGCATAAATACCTCGGCGAATCAGCATTTTATGGGCCAGGCCGCAGCCACCCGCTGGTGGATCTGCATAACAAGGTTCAACAACCGGGAACGCCTGCCCCCAGAGAAATAGAACAATTCTTCGAACAGAGCTCCATCATTCTTATCGGCGACCGGACAGCACGGACATTGTCAAAGAACCATGATCTTATACTTTGCATCATCAACTTTGCAAAAGCCTTGCGCGCCGGCAGCCCCTGGATAATCTATGCCCACGAGCTCATGTGGTGCATGAAGGAATCGAGCGCAGAAGACCTTAAAGCCCTTGCCGATCTCGCAGCAAAGAACGGGATAGGAAGGCTACTGCACGTAACGATGACATTATCAAAACAGCTGTTTGCTCATGATGATATATGCTCGACACGTGAACCGGAGCGGTACAAAGTAATCGCATCGGCATTTGGAACAGTAGCCCCGCAACTTATGCGCAGAACAAATCTCCTATGGAGCTGGACAGACGGCAGCACGACAACACGGTCCTATAATTTTCTGCGCGAACTCCTTACTACATATCGGAGTGAGGTTGCTTTTCGCAAAAATGCGAAGTAATTGCGAAACATCCCGCATAAAAACAAATACCTGTGACTTATAATAAATCAATGATCATGAATCGAAATTAACATTGAATAGTCGCGACATGACCAACATAGGCTTCAATTTAGAGCGTTTTTCGAGCGCAATGAATCGTAAGGGATTCCCAGAGGCGCAATTTTCTGATTCATAATCCGTGCTGGCGAAGGAGGCTGGCATGGATGGCTCACGCTCTTTCGATGGATTTACGTGCTCGGCTTTTGGCTGCGGTTGATGGTGGGTTGAGTTGCCGGGCCGCCGCGGCTCGCTTTGGCGTTGCGCCATCGACGGCGATCCGCTGGCGGGCGCAACGCTGCCAGACCGGTTCCTTTGATCCCAAGCCTCAGGGCGGTGATATGCGTTCACGGCGGATAGAGGAACGCGGCGACGACATCCTGGCGCTTTGGGAGGCACACAAGGATATCACGCTTGAAGAGTTGCGTGCTGGCATGGCCGAGATTGGCTTCCAGGTCTCGGTTGCAGGCCTTCACCGCTTTTTCGTGCGCCGCGGCATGACGCGCAAAAAAAGACTGGCCATGCTATCGAGCAGGACCGTCCCGACGTCCTGAAGCAGCGGCATGACTGGTTCGACGGCCAGCTCGATCTGGAACCCGAGCGCCTCGTCTTCATCGATGAGACATGGACCGCCACCAACATGACCCGCAGCCATGGCCGTTGCCGCAAAGGTGAACGGCTGCGCATGGGCTTCCCCCATGGTCATCGTAAAACGACCACGTTGGTCGCGGGCCTGCGCATGACCGGCATGGTCGCACCGATGGTGCTGGATGGCCCGATCAATGGCGACTGGTTCGAGGCCTATGTCACTCATATCCTGATACCTGAGCTTCGGCCCGGCGATGTCGTCATCATGGACAACTTGTCGAGCCACAAACGTGCCTCCGTGCGCGAGCGGATCGAGGCGGCAGGCGCAACCTTGCGGTTCCTCCCGCCATACAGTCCGGACTTCAATCCAATCGAAAAGGCGTTCTCGCGGCTCAAAGCAATGCTTCGCAAAGCAGGTGAGCGCACCGTCAGCGGGCTATGGCAACTCATCGGCAAGCTCGTCGATATCTTCCAGCCCAACGAATGCGCCAACTACTTTAGCTCGTGCGGATATGACCCTGAATGATCGAAAAACGCTCTAATGGATTTGACGCTGCCCTAAAAAAGTCGGCCACGGCACCTGACACGCTCTGCCGGAACGACACTTGATCCGCGAAAATAAGGCTCCCCCGATCAAGGAGCTAGTCAATGCGTCGCACATCTCGCCACTATCCCGCCAAGTTTTTTGCTTCGGCCGCTCTCGCCGTTGCCACGATCGGTGGTGCAGCAGTTTTGCTTCCGTCGTCGCCCGCGCAGGCCATCCCGGTGTTTGATAGCGCCAACTACGCACAGAATTTGTTGACCGCTGCGCGCACGCTCCAGCAGATCAACCAGCAGATTCAGTCACTGCAG
>NZ_JBGTFM010000345.1:0-13939 GCF_041747255.1 Blastomonas sp.
GGTGACAGCGATCCGCAGCCTTGCCAGCGAATCGCCTATTGCGATGACCTCTGTTGCTGCAAGCGCTGCCTGATCCATTAAGCGCAAATGGGCTGGACGACCCGCCAGTTCAACAACACAGCTAAGTTGGCGATCGGCTTAATCGCGGTCAGCCGACGATTTCTTCAGGCTTGAAGAAATACGCGATTTCGATGGCGGCATTTTCGTCGCTGTCTGACCCGTGCACGGAATTGGCTTCGATGCTTTCGGCCAGTTCCTTGCGGATCGTGCCGGATTCGGCATTGGCCGGGTTGGTGGCACCCATGATGTCGCGGTTGCGCTGCATGGCGTTTTCGCCTTCCAGCACCTGCACGACGACCGGGCCGGAGATCATGAATGCAACCAGATCACCAAAGAAGGGACGCTCGCGGTGGACGGCGTAGAAGCCCTCGGCCTGTTCGCGGGTCATCTGGATGCGCTTGGAGGCGATGACGCGCAGGCCACCATCTTCGAGCATCTTGGTGACCGCGCCGGTCAGGTTGCGGCGGGTGGCGTCGGGCTTGATGATCGAAAACGTCCGGGTAACGGCCATGAGAAACTCCTGCAGGTTTTGTGCGGTGCACTCGCGCGCGAACGGCGCGATTCGACGCCGCCCTTAGGCGGAGCCATGCTGCGCTGCAAGAAAAACCGCGCAATCGCGGCCATGCTATGGCTCAGCCTTCGCCCGCCAGCAGCGTAATCGACGTTTCGCCGTCGCTGGGGGTGACCTGCAGGCTGAACGTATCGCTCTCCCCCTTGCGCCCGGCGATGGAGCGCATCTCGCCGCTGGTGATCTCGGTTTCGATCTTGAAGCCCTTGGCCTCCGCAGCCGTGCGATAGAAATCGACGATGTCATCGCGCTTGCCGCTGCTGGTCATCACGATCATCCCGCCTGATTTCCCGTCGGAATTGCCCATCATCGTCGAGACGACCTTTGCGCCGGGATAGGGCTTGAAATCGAAGGGCAGCCTGGCATTCGATGCCGCGCCGCCGATATTCACCGTGCCCGATCCATCAGCGCTTTCGATCTTGATCTGGGTATTCTCGTCGCTGCCTTGCTTGGTGACCTTGACCTCATTGCCATCGCTATCGGTCATAACGGTCGTGTCGGAGCCGCCGCAGGCAGTAAGCGTGAACGCGGCGGCAACGCAAAGCACGGAATATAGACGCATAGATTGAGCCTCCCTCTGACTGATGCCGCGAAGTATGACCGCGAAGCTAGCCCGCCTCAACCCATTTGCCGCCATCCTGCTTCCAATAATGCAGTTCGGCGCTGCCCGCAGCCTTCAGCGCGCGCCACGCATCGCGCGCGGCATCGACGCGTGGGGCATCGAACAGCAGCATCGTACGCTCGAAGGTCAGCGCCGCATCGCGCCATGTGCCATCGGCCAGCACAACGAAGCGTGCGCCGTTGGCGGGTTCGATCCGGTCCGCCAGCAGGATCGGCTGCAATCCGGGATTGGCCCCATCAATCCGGTCATGCGCCAGAAAGCTGGTGGGCGAAAAGGTCCAAAGCCGGGTGCTGATCGCCCCAAGCTGCGCGTCATCCTCTGACACCACCAGCAGGCGGTGCCCGGCCGCCAGCGTCTTGTCCGCCAGCACCGCGACCAGCCGGTCGGCGGTGCTGCGGGTGAGATGATAAAAATCGAAGCGCATTCAGCCGCCCAAGCCCCTCGACGGGCAGCGTATGCCTTCAGCCCTCAAAATTGTCTGCGATCCACTGGTTGAGCAGCCGCACACCATATCCGGTCGCGCCTTTGTCCCACACCGGACCAGGCTTGTCGGCCCAGACCATGCCTGCGATATCGAGATGCGCCCATTTGACGCCCGGCTTGATGAAGCGCTGCAAAAACTGCGCCGCGGTGATCGATCCACCTCCACGCGGGCCGACGTTCTTGATGTCGGCAATCGGCGAATCGATCAGCTTGTCATAGGCCTTGGTCAGCGGAAAACGCCACAGCGGGTCGCCTGCCGCCTCGCCCGCAGCGGTCAGCTGGTTGGCAAGCCCGTCATCGTTGCTGAACAGCCCGGCGTGCTGATCGCCCAGCGAGATGATAATCGCGCCAGTCAGCGTCGCCAGATCGACGATATATTCGGGGCTATATTCCTCCTGCACCCAGTGCAGCACATCGCACAGCACGAGCCGCCCCTCGGCATCAGTGTTGATCACCTCAATGGTCTGGCCAGACATGCTGGTGACGACATCGCCGGGGCGCTGGGCGTTGCCATCAGGCATGTTTTCCACCAGTCCGCACACGCCGATGATGTGCGCCTTGGCCTTGCGTCCGGCGAGCGCCTTCATCGTTCCGGCAACTGCACCGGCGCCGCCCATGTCCCATTTCATGTCTTCCATGCCCGCCGCCGGCTTGATCGAGATGCCGCCGGTATCAAATGTCACGCCCTTGCCGACCAGTACGACCGGCTTGGCATCTGCGCTGCCGGTGCCGTTCCAGCGCATCACCAGCACCCGGGGGGGGCGCGCCGAGCCCTGCGACACGCCCAGCAGCGCGCCCATGCCAAGCTTTTCCAGCTCTTCGTGACCCATGATGCTGATCTCAACCCCCAGCTTGGCAAGCGGCTGGCAACGCTCAACGAAGCTTTCGGGGTAGATGATGTTGGCAGGTTCGGTGACCAGTTCACGCGTCAGCGTGACGCCATCGGCCACCGCTGCGATATCCGGCCAGGCAGACGCCAGCCCCTTGGGCGCACCCGCCACACCGATCTGATTAAGCGTCGCCTTCGATTTTGCAGGCAGACGGGTGCGATACTGGTCATGATGCCAACCTCGCAGCGCCGCGCCAAACAGGAACTGCCCGGCGGTTTCCACCGACTCGCCCGCAGCGCTGCCCGTAAAATCGACCGTCAGCGAGTCTACCCCCGAGCGCTGAAAGCGCGCGGCAAGCTGGCCGCCAGCCCGCTCAAGATCGGCACGCGTGCCGCCGTCGGTGCCGACGAGCACAATCCGTACCGTCTTGCCGCCCTGCGCCACAAAAGTATCGAACACCTCGCCCGCGCCGCCCTCAAACCGCGCTGCCTTTGCGCCTTCAAGCACGATTGCGGCGGCATCCAGCGGCAAGGCAAGCGTTGCGAGCGCGTCCTTGGCGACGGGATAGGCCAGCACGGCGCTGGCGGTGGGGTCGGTATCAAAAACGATGTTCATTAATGCAATTCCTGAGAAGGCTGGATGAAAAGCCGGTTAACCAGATGTGCACGGATCGACGACTAGACCCAATGAGATTTGGGAGCGCCCTGCAGCATCACGACATAGAAGCGCGGTAGGTCACGATGCAAGCGTCAGGACAATCTATTTTGCAGCATCGCGGACCGGCGAGATTTTTCGTCCGCCACAAACGACCTGTCGAAAGCGGTTTGCAGTTCATTCGTGGCGGTGCAATAGGCGCTGGATTGTGCCCGGCACACGTGGCGAGTCCGCGATCGATGCTCGGTCGGCTTGAAAGATGGATATTGCGCTTGCGGTTTGACGGGCCAAAACTGTTGATTGTGCCCGCCCTGCTGGCAGCCGGTTCCACCCCGGCCCTGGCGGCAGACCAGGCGGTGTGCACGCGCACCGCGCATCTGCTGGGTGAGAACATTGTGCTGACGCGCGATAGCTCCGGCGGATATGGTGCGGGGCAGGATCAGCCGCTCAATCAGTCCACTCCCAGCAGCGGTTCGCCTCTTGCTGGTGAAGTTATCGAATTTACTGCCGACCAGATCGAATATGACAGCAACGCGGATATTGTCACGGCCAGCGGCAATGTGCTGCTGGTTCGTGAAGTACAGTCGCTGGTAGCAGACAAGGTCACATGGAACCGAAAGTCGGGCGAGGTGCGCGCCGATGGCGATGTCCAAATCACCGACGAAAATGGCAACCGGCTGTTCGGCGATTCCATTGAACTGACCGATACCATCAAGGACGGGGTGATCGAAAACATCCTGATCGTGCTCAACGAAGGTGGCCGACTGGTCGCCAAACGCGGTACGCGCGTCGATGGCGTCGTGACGCTGGAGTCCGCCGCTTATTCCGCCTGCGCGGTTGAAACCCCGTCCGGCGAGCCGAAAAAGCCGAGCTGGCAACTGCGCGCGATCAAGGTTGTCTACTCGCCCACCAAGGAACGGGTGAGCTATGAAGGTGCGCGGCTGGAGCTGTTCGGCCTTCCGGTCATCCCTATGCCGGGCCTCAGCCATCCGGTCGGCACCGGCAGCGGATCAGGCATTCTTGTGCCCGATATCCGCGTCAGCCAGGCCAACGGACTGCAGCTCAGCCTGCCCTATTATTTCAGCCTTGCACCGAACCGCGATCTCACCATCACCACCAGCGTCTTCACCGAATCTTTGCCGATGGTCGGCGGCCAGTATCGCGCATTGACCGATCGTGGTGCCTATCAGGTCACCGGCTACGCCACGGCAAGTTCGCGCATTCCGGTTGGCACCGTTGCGCTGCAGGACAGCCAGGATGCGTTTCGCGGCTATATCGATGCCAATGGTCGGTTTCAGCTGAGCGAGGCGTGGAGCGTCAACGGTTCGCTGCGCGTGGTGACCGACCGCACCTTTCTTCGCCGGTATGACATCAGCCGCGATGACCGGTTGCGCTCAAACCTCACCGCTGAACGGATTGGCCCGGACAGCTATTTCTCGCTCTCCGGCTGGGCCACCCAAACCTTGCGGGTCAACGATCCGCAAGGTCAGGTGCCGATTGCCCTGCCTGAACTCGACTGGCGCAAGCGGCTGGTCGATCCGGTGGCCGGGGGCAAGGTCGAGCTGCAGCTCAACACGCTCGCCATCACCCGCACCGACGGGCAGGATACGCAGCGCGCCTTTGCCGCTGCGCGCTGGGACCTGCGGCGGCTGACCACGCTGGGGCAGGAGTTCACGCTGACCGCTTATGCGCGCGGCGACATTTATAACAGCAACGACAACGACCGGACGGCAACGCTGATTTATCGCGGGGAATCGGGCCTTCAGGCGCGCGCCAGCGCCTCACTCGCTGCTGATTTGCGCTGGCCGTTCATCGGTGAGGCGTTCGGCGGCACGCAGGTGCTGACCCCACGTGTGCAGCTGGTTGCAACGCCGACAACCGGCAATCTTGCGGTTCCCAATGAGGATTCGCGCGCGATCGAGCTTGAAGACAGCAATCTGTTCGCGCTCAACCGGCTGCCCGGTTATGACCGGATCGAGGATGGCGTGCGCGTCGTCTACGGGGTCGAATGGTCGCTGCAACGGCCCGGAATGCAATTGAGCACCGTGATCGGCCAAAGCTATCGCTTCAGTGACCGCGACGATTTTCTTCCCCAGGGCACCGGGCTTGGCAACCGGTTGTCGGATGTCGTGGGGCGCATTGATCTCAAGCTGCGCAATTTCATCCGCTACACTCACCGCTTCCGGCTCGACAAAGACAATTTCGCAGTGCGCCGCAACGAGGTTGATATCACGATTGGCGGTCGGCAGACCTATGTGCAGGTCGGCTATCTGCGGCTCAACCGCGACATTGGACCTGAGGTTGAGGATTTACAGGATCGCGAGGAATTGCGTGCCGCAGGCCGGGTGCGGGTGGCGCGTTACTGGTCGATCTTTGGCGCGGCAGTCGTCGATCTGAGCAACGCCAAGGAAGACCCGAGGCTGGAATCAGACGGCTTTGAGCCGATCCGCACCCGGCTGGGCTTTGCCTATGAGGACGATTGTCTTGAAATCGGCCTGACATGGCGGCGCGACTATGTGCAGATTGGCGATGCACCGCGCGGTGATTCCTTCCTGCTGCGGGTGGCCTTGCGCAATCTTGGCTTTTAAGCGCAAAGACGCTATTGGCCTGCCTGCTCATCTGTGGTTAAGCCCACACGAGCCATGGGTTGCGCTACTCCGACAATCAGGAAGACAACAGTTTGCCCGTAATTTCACATGTAGCAAAGCTCTCCGGTCGTTTGGCCAAACAGGCCACCATCCTGTCGCTGGTTGCAGCGTTGACGCTGCCCGCAAGTGCCCAGACCGTTGACGACAATACCGTGCCCGAGGCCGGGCTCAATGTGCCCGAAGGCCTGACGATCTTTGGCGAGCAGGACCCCAATGTCCGCCGCGCCACCGCCATCGTCAACGGCGAAATCATCACCGGGACCGATGTCGACCAGCGGGTCGCGCTGATTCTGGCTGCCAACGAAGCGCCGGTTTCCGAAGAGGAAGAAGGTCGGCTGCGCCTGCAGGTGTTGCGCAACCTGATTGATGAGACGCTGCAGATTCAGGAAGCGGCAGGCAATGACATCACCGTAGAAGAGGCACAGGTTGAGCGCACCTATGCGCAGGTCGCCACCCAGAATTTTCGTCGCGATACGAGCGCGCTTGATACCTATCTGGCCAGCATCGGTTCCTCGCCGCGGTCACTCAAGCGTCAGATCAGGGGCGAGCTGGCTTGGCAGCGGCTGCTCGGTCGCAATGTCACGCCGTTCATCAATGTTTCTGAAGAAGAGGTGAAAGAGGTTATTGAGCGGTTGCAGGCCGCCAAGGGCACCGAGGAATACCGGATCGGTGAGATCTATCTCTCCGCCAATTCGCAGAACCGCACCGAAGTCGCGGCAAACGCCCAGCGCATCGTGCAGCAGTTACAGCAGGGTGGATCGTTCGTCGGCTATGCCCGGCAGTTCTCCGAAGCATCGACCGCAGCGGTTGGCGGCGACCTTGGCTGGATTCAGCTCGGCGTGCTTCCGGCATCAATGGTTGCGGTGGCGCGCGACATGCAGGTTGGCCAACTGGCCGGACCGATCGAAATCCCTGGTGGCTTCACAATCATGTATCTGATCGACAAGCGGCAGGTGTTGACGGCCAATCCGCGCGATGCGCTGATGAGCCTCAAGCAGCTGTCGCTCGCCTTCCCCCCCGGCATTACCGAGGGTGAGGCAACCCGCCGGGCATCTGAATTTGCCACGGCAACGCGCGGCATTCGCGGATGCGGCGCGGCCGACTCGGTCGCAGCCCAGCTTGGCGCGACCGTGACCAACAACGATCAAGTACCGGTACGCGAACTTCCTGCGCCGCTGCAGGATACGTTGCTCGCGCTCTCCATCGGCGAGGCGACCCAGCCGTTCGGCTCCGTAACCGAAGGCGTGCGGGTGCTCGTGCTGTGCGGGCGCGATGATCCGCAGGCCGAGGGCGGCCCCAACCCCGAGCAGCTGATGGCGAGCATGGAAGACGAAAAAGTCAACCGCCGCGCCCAGATCTATCTGCGCGATCTGCGGCGCGATGCCGTGATCGAATACAACTGATGCGCAGCACACGCCATAATCTGGGGTGAGCGAATTGCTGGCCATATCGTCGGGTGACCCTTCAGGCATCGGGCCAGAGATCATCGGCAAGTGCTGGGATGGCAGACATGCAGCAGACTTGCCCGGCTTTTTTGCAATTGGTGACCCGGCAGCCTTCGCTTTGGTCTGGAATGGGCCGACCCGGCTGATCGACACACCTGCGCAGGCAGCGGAGGTGTTCGAATGCGCGTTGCCTATCATGCCGGTGGTCGATTCTGTGCCAGCGATGCCGGGCCACCCCGATCTGGATGGGGCGCGCTGCGCACTTCAGGCACTGGAGATGGGTGTGGGGCTGGCACGCGCGGGGCAGGCGCAGGGCATCGTCACCGGGCCAGTATCGAAAATCCAGCTGCAAAAGGTTGGCTTTAATTTTCCGGGCCAAACCGAATACATCGCTGAAAGCTGCGGTGTAGCGCGTCAGAATGTCGCAATGCTGCTCGCCGGGCCAAGCCTGCGCGTGGTGCCGATCACGGTGCATATCCGCATTGCCGACGTGCCCGCCGCGCTTTCTATTGACCTGATCGTCAACCGTGCGCGCGCCACCGCCAAGGGGATGGCACGGAACTTCGGCATCACTCGCCCACGTATCGCGATCGCAGGGCTTAACCCCCATGCGGGCGAACAGGGCGCGATGGGCAGCGAAGAAGCAGATATCATTGCCCCCGCCATCGATATTCTGCGCGCCGAGGGCTTTGATGTCGCAGGTCCGCTGCCCGCCGACACGATGTTCCACGCCGCCGCGCGTGCGCGCTATGATGTCGCGCTGTGCCAATATCACGATCAGGCGCTGATCCCGATCAAGGCGCTGCATTTCGACGATGCCGTCAACATGACGCTGGGCCTGCCCATCGTGCGCACCTCACCAGACCATGGCACGGCATTTGATATCGCAGGCAAGGGGCTCGCCAACCCCAGTTCGATGATCGCCGCGATCCGCATGGCGGGCGCCGCATGGCAGCATCGCCAGAATTACGAGGGGCCGTGACCGCGCCTGCGCTGCCCCCGCTGCGGGAAGTGATCGCGCGCCATGGGCTGGCGGCGAGCAAGGCGCTGGGGCAGAACTTCCTGCTCGATGAGCAACTACTCGACCGGATTGCGGCGGTGCCCGGTGATCTGATGGGTGCGCAGGTGCTCGAAATCGGTCCCGGACCCGGCGGGCTGACTCGGGCGCTGCTGCGCGCCGGAGCGCAGGTCACTGCCATTGAGCGCGATCGGCGCTGCATGCCCGCGTTGGCCGAACTGGCCGAAGCCTTCCCCGACCAGCTGCACGTGATTGAAGGCGACGCACTGGCAATCCCGCTGGCGCAAGCGGTCGATGGCCCGTGTCACATTGTCTCCAACCTGCCCTATAATGTCGGCACTGCGCTGCTGATCAGCTGGCTGGGCTGGGCGGACTGGCCGCCGCAATGGCGCTCGCTCACGCTCATGTTCCAGCGCGAGGTGGCCGAACGGATCGTTGCTGAGACCAATGCGGATGCCTATGGGCGGCTCGCAATCCTCTCGCAATGGCGCAGCACCGCGCGGCTTGCGATGAAGGTGCACCGCAGCGCTTTTACCCCGCCGCCCAAGGTGATGTCAGCGGTGGTCCATATCACCCCCGCGCCAATGCCCGAGGGCGTGCGCCCCGGCCGTCTGGAAGCGCTCACCGCAGCCGCTTTCGGCCAGCGCCGCAAGATGCTGCGCCAGAGCCTGAAAGGTCTGCCGGGGGCGCTGGCGGCGCTTGAATCGCAGGGGTTAGACGCCTCGAGACGGGCTGAAACGCTAAGCGTTGAAGAGTTCGTGCGGATCGCGCGGGCGATGGACGGCGGATAACAGCGCAACCGTTCAACCGGCTCTGGGCAGCCTCAGCCGCACCAACAAGCCCCCCAGATCCTCGCTTTCGTCAAGCTCGACCAGCCCGCCGTAAATCTCCGCGACGTCACGCACGATGGCGAGGCCAAGTCCGGTGCCGGGTTTGCCGGTATCGAGCCGCGCGCCGCGGTCAAAGATGCGCGTCCGCTCGGCTTCGGGAATGCCGGTGCCGTCATCCTCCACCCAGATATCGACCAGTTTCGGGTCCGCCGATGCCTTGGGGTCAATGGTCACAAACACGCTGCCGCCGCCGTATTTACCTGCGTTTTCGACAAGATTGCCCAGCATCTCCTCAAGGTCCTGCCGCTCGACTGCAACACTCGCAGCCTTGTTGCCGTCAAGATCACAGCGCACTTGGGCGTAGAGGCGCGCGACCGCGCGCTCCACCGCCTCGGCGCTTTCCCAGACGTTGGCGCGGGCGCGGGCCTGCCCTCGCCGCCCTACCGCGCGTGCGCGGGCGAGGTGATGATCGACCTGCCGCCGCATGACCGCCGCCTCGCGAATCACGGTATCGGCAAGATCATCAGCGCGCGCGGTGGCGCTGTTCATCACCACCGTCAGCGGCGTCTTGAGCGCATGGGCAAGGTTGCCCGCATGACGCCGCGCCTCTTCGGCCTGCTTCTCGTTATGCTCAAGCAGTGCATTCAGCTCCTCGACCATCGGCATGACCTCAATCGGCATTGGCGCGCGCACACGGTCCATCTGGCCGGTGCGCATCGCCTGGATCGCCTGCCGCACCTTGCGCAAGGGCCACAATCCGTAGAGCGTCTGCAGGCCCGCCATGATGATCAGCCCCAGCGCGAGCAGCGCAAAGCTGTAGGTCAGGGTCTGGCGCAACTGGCGGATCTGGCTGTCCATCGTTGCGCGCGACTGGGCAACCCCAAAGCGCCAGCGCACCTTGCTGCCCGGCAGATAGATCGACTGTTCGATGACGCGCAGGTCTTCTCCCACAAACTGGCCGCTGTCGTAGATCTTCGGCTCACTGCCGCTTTGTCCCGCAGTCAGCGTCAGCGCGCGATCCCACAACGAGCGCGAGGTGAAGTCGGTATGGCCCTGCCCGCTGATCTGCCAATACAGCCCGCTGTTGGGCTCAAGAAATCTCTGGTCACCCAGCGGCCTGTTGAAAAACACCTCACCATCCGGCCCGATCTCCGCCGAGGAAATCATCGCATTGAGCACATATTCGAGCTGGTCATCGAAACTGGCGGTGACGGTATTGGTCAGGATGCGATCAAGCGCCACCCCGCCGCCGAGCAGCAGCACGAAAATCCATGCCGCTGCGATGACAATCATCCGGCGGCCAAGCGATCCCGTATTGGGCAGCGGCGCGGCCTCAGCGGTGGCCGGATGCAGGATGTCAGCCTGTTGCACGCTCGGCAGGGTCCTCAAGGCTATAACCCAGCCCCCGGATGGTGGTGATCACGTCCGACCCCAGCTTCTTGCGGATGCGCGTCACGAACACCTCGATGGTGTTTGAATCGCGGTCGAAATCCTGATCGTAAATGTGTTCGATCAGCTCGGTGCGGCTGATTACCTTGCCCTTGTGGTGCAGCAGATACGACAGCAGCTTATATTCCTGCGCGGTCAGTTTGACCGGATCGCCATTCAGCGAGACCTTGCCCGAACGCGTATCGAGCCGCACATCGCCCGCCATCAGCTCGCTCGACGCATTGCCCGATGCGCGGCGGATCAGCGCGCGCAACCGGGCGATCAGCTCCTCGGTCTGGAACGGTTTGGCGAGATAATCGTCAGCGCCCGCATCAAGCCCGGCCACCTTGTCTGACCAGCTGTCGCGCGCGGTCAATACCAGCACTGGAAAGGTGCGAAGTTCCTTGCGCCACATGCCCAGCACGGTCAGCCCGTCGATCTCCGGCAGGCCAAGATCGAGGATTACGGCGTCATAATCCTCGGTCGATCCCATGAAATGACCATCCTCGCCATCGACCGACAGATCGACGGCATAGCCCGACGCTTCCAGTGTGGACTTGAGCTGTTTGCCAAGAGTGGGTTCATCCTCGACGATCAGAACGCGCATGGGCATCTCCTTGAACGGGTCGCAGCGACGTGCGGCTGCTAATGGGGTTGATGACCCCTATCGGGCAAAACGCGGGCTGGCACAAGTTGAGGGTCGGGTGGACATGATCCGTATCTCGGATCGCGTCAGATCAACCCGATTGGCGCAGGATCGATCCGGTGCGGGCATCGACATCGACGAAAATCACACGGCTGCCGTCGCGGAACTTCAGCCGGTAGGTCAGCGCACGAGCGTCGTATTCCGGCCCGAGATAGAGCAAACCCTGCATTCGGGGCAGCACACGATTCTCGATTTCGCGCAGCGACATGACCCGGCCCGCCATAAACTGTTCGCGCGCCTGGCTCTGCTCACCACGGCGCTTGCCGTCGAACGCGTCGGCCGCAGGCGCACCTGCAATCAGCGCAGCAGTGATCGACAGGGTGGTTAGGATGGAGAAGCTGTTCATGTTGGTGGCTTAATCCCTGAACATTGAATAGCGGCTGAATATCTGGTTAGGGCCAATTGCAGGCATTGACCAGACCTCTCGCCGCCATTCGCCGCCGCCCGACCGTCAGCGCGTCATCTGATAGGTCACGTTTACCGTAACGCTGGTACCGACCTGCCCGCCCTCGATCGGCGGGGCAGCGGCCTCAGCCATCACCACCCGCTTATCAGCAAAGCCACCCATCGGCGATGCGTGGTGCATGGCCTCGGACACTGCCAGCAGCTGCACGCCGGTAAATCCGGTGCGTCTGGCGTAATCAAGCGCCTGTGTTTCGGCGCGCTTCACCGCCTTGTCGCGCGCCTCGCGTTTGGCGGTGCTGTCATCGTCGATGCTGAAGCTCGGGCCGGAGAGGTTGTTGGCACCATTGGACACCACCGCATCAAGGATCGCCCCAAGCTGTTCGATCTTGCGCACCTTGACCGTCACCTGATTGCTGACCTGATAGCCTGCAAACTGCGGCGGGTTGCCCTCATTGTTGTAACGGTATTCGGCGTTCAGGTTGATCCCCGATGTCTGGATGTCCTCACGCTTGATGCCCAGCGCGACGATCTGCCGGATGACCTTGTCCATCTCTGCCGAGTTCGCCCGCAGCGCCTCCTGCGCGCTCATCGCTTTGCTGGTCACCCCGGTGCTGAAGATCGCCGTGTCGGGCGCGCCAAGCACGGTTTCGGTGATGCTCAGCTCAACCACCGGGTTGGCGGCGCTGGGCGTCACCTCAACAGCGGCGAGCGCGGGGGTTGCCGCTGCAAGGACGGCGAACGGCAGCGTGCGGGTGAAGCTCTTGAACATGGGCAGGTCTCCTAAGTACGGGCGATCAGTGTCCCGGCGCAGGCCGGAACCCAGAGTGGCTACAGCGCAACCTCGCCCCTGGGCTCCGGCTTTCGCCTGAGAACGGGCGAGCTATGGGCCAGCCCGACTGTCCGTTGGCTTAACGATGACGCTACCAGCGCGACTGTCGCGCAATCGTGCTGTCAATGCGCGCCGCGCGCCCGCTCAATATACGCCTTGCGCAACGCCATCGTCTCGACACCGGGCAAGCCATCGCCCACCGCCAGACCGTCAATCTCGACCACCGGCATTACGAACAGCGAGGCTGACGTGACGAACGCCTCCGCCGCCCCCTGCGCCTCAACGATGGTGAAGGAGCGTTCCTCGACTGTCATGCCGCTCTCACGGGCAATATCGAGCACGCTTAACCGGGTGACCCCGGGAAGCAGCGCCTGGCCGTTGTCGCGGGTCACCAGATGTCCTTCGCGGGTGATGATGCAGGCGTTCTGCGATGTGCCCTCGGTGATCACATCGCCCTCGGCCAGCCACACATCGTCAACGCCTGCCGCTTTGGCTTCCATCTTCATCATGCTGGCATAGAGCAGTTGCACGGTCTTGATGTCGCGCCGCCCCCAGCGCCGGTCAGGCCGGGTGATGATGCGCATGCCGCGTTCTGCCATCGGATTGTCAGCCAGCTTACGGGCCTGCGTGAAGGCAAACACCGTCGGCGGCGTGCCGGGTGCGGGGAACAGGAAGTCGCGGTCCGCCGCGCCCCGGCTGACCTGCAGATAAACTGTGCCCTCGACCAGCGCGTTGCGCGCGATCAGCGTTGCCAGCACATCGTCCCAACCAGCACCTGCGACCTCGTGCGCGATCTTCATCTCGGCGAGTGAGCGTTCCAGCCGGGCCATATGCGCGGCATGGTCGATGATCCGCCCGTCGAGCACCGAAAACACCTCATAGACCGCATCTGCAAACAGCAGCCCCCGGTCGAAGATCGACACTGTCGCATCGCCCTCGGCGACATAGGCTCCATTGAGATAGACTGTCCGCATACTCGCGCCCCCTTCTGATTGTTGCCCGCATCCTTGCGATGGCTGGCGCGCGCCGGTCAAGTGCGATGTGTTGCGATCATGCGGCGACCGTTCTAGGGAGCAGGCCGGCCCCCCCTCTCCCCCCGGAAGCAACTCACCCATGTCGATACCGCCCGTCTTGTCCTATGAAAAGCTTGGCCTGATCCAGGGCACCGGCTGGCTGTTTCAGGACATCGACCTGTTTATCGGCCCGCGCGATCGGCTTGCGCTGATCGGACGCAACGGCGCAGGCAAGACCACGATGTTGCGGCTGATCGCGGGCGACATTGAGGCGGATCGCGGGCGGCGCAGCGTGCAGCCGGGCATTAAGGTCGTGATCCTTGAGCAGGACCCGGACTTTACCGGCCATGCCACGCTGCACGATTGGACGCTGGCGGGCGCAGACGCCCCGCCGCAGCAC
>NZ_JBGTFM010000346.1:0-3704 GCF_041747255.1 Blastomonas sp.
GCGAGCGCGGCCAACGCCGCTGTCAGCCAGCCGAACGTCGGGCGCGCGATCATAGCGCGGGCGCGGCCTCGTATTGCTCGATCACCCATTCCTCGTCTTCGGCGGCGGTGACCCATTGCTGCACCCATTCCTGTTCCCACAGCGTCTGCATATAGGCCTGCGCGAAGCCGGGCACGCCGATGCCGTAGGTGACGAAACGGCTCACCACCGGCGCGTAGAAAATGTCCGCCGCGCCGAAGGTGCCGAACAGGAACGGTCCGCCCTGCCCGAAGCGCGCGCGCGCCTCGGCCCACAATTGCAGGATGCGCACGATATCGCCCTTGCACTCGTCCGAAATGCGCGCGCCCTCGAAGCGCTTGCGGATATTCATCGGGCACTCGCCGCGCAGCGCCTGGAACGAGGAATGCATTTCCGCCACCGCCGAACGTGCCATGCCGCGCGCCGCGTCGTCCTTGGGCCAGAACCGCTCGCGGCCGACCTTGTCGCCGAGATATTCGAGGATCGCGAGGCTGTCCCACACCACTACCTCGTCGTCCCACAGTATCGGGACCTTGCCGCTCGGCATGATGTCGTCCGATTCGCGCCGCTGCGCCTGCCAGTCGTCGCTGCCGATATTGACGATCAGCTCCTCGACATGGAGCCCCGACTGCTTCGCCGCGAGCCAGGCGCGCAGCGACCAGCTCGAATAGTTCTTGTTGCCGATGTAAAGTTTCATGCCTGCCCCATTTAATGTCCTAGCGTCGTATGCTCTCCGGCGAAAGCCGGAGCCCAGGAGTCAGATTGCACCGTCGCAACCCTGGATTCCGGCTTTCGCCGGAAAACGAGCAACGTTGTGCCCTAGCCCATCCGCATGGTGAACGCTTATGTATTCACGCTATCCAGCACGAAACCGCGCAGCTCATCAATGCCCATGCGTTTTTCCGATGAGGTGACGATTACATCCGGGAACGCTGCCGCATGCTTGCGTGCTTCGATGCGGGTGGCGTCGGCGACGGCTTCAAGCTCACTCGCCTTGATCTTGTCGGCCTTGGTCAGCACCAGACGGTAGCTGACGGCGGCCTCGTCGAGCATCTTGAGCACATCAAGATCAACCGGCTTGATGCCATGACGGCTGTCGATCAGCACAAGGGTGCGTTTGAGCACCTGCCGCCCGCGCAGATAATCGTTGATCAGGAAGCGCCATTTCTTGACGACATCCTTGGGGGCCTTGGCAAAGCCATATCCGGGCATATCGACGACGCGAAACACCGCCGGATCGCCGACCTCAAAGAAGTTCAGCTCCTGCGTACGCCCCGGCGTGACCGACGTGCGCGCAATCGCGCGTCGCCCGACGAGCGCGTTGAGCAGCGAGGATTTGCCGACATTCGACCGCCCTGCAAAAGCGATTTCAGGCACCGTCGGCGCGGGCAGAAATTCCAGCGCCGGGGCAGATTTGAGGAAAGTCACCGATCCCGAAAACAGCCGGTTGGCCTCGGCCAGATAGGCGCTGGCGGGTTCATCCATGCGACAACATCCTGTTCTCCGGCGAACGCCGGAGTCCAGAGCGGCTGGGCGCAATCTCGCCCTGGACTCCGGCTTCCGCCGGAAAACAGCCTATAGCTAAGGCTATACTCACGCCTTGCCCTTTTCGGCCTTGGCGGCCTTGTCTGCCGCCTCTTGTGCGGCCAGCTCCTTGAGCTGCGGGTGGCGGCTGTAGAGCCATTTCTGCTGCGCGATGGTCAGAATGTTCGACATCGCCCAGTACAGCTGAAGCCCGGCCGCAAACGGCGCCATCACGAACATCAGCACCCAGGGCATGATCGAGAACACCTGCTGCTGCACCGGGTCCATCGGCGCGGGATTGAGCTTGAATTGCAGCCACATCGTGACGCCCAGAATAATCGGCAGAATGCCGATGGCGATCATGCTTGGCGGATCGAAGGGCAACAGGCCGAACAGGTTTAGCGGGGTCATCGGGTCGGGCGCGGACAGATCCTTGATCCACAGCGCAAACGGCTGATGCCGCATTTCAATCGCAAGCAGCAGCACCTTGTAGAGCGCGAAGAAAATCGGGATCTGCAGGAACATCGGCAGGCACCCGGCGAGCGGATTGACCTTTTCCTTTTTGTACAGCTCCATCATCTCGGTCTGCAGCTTGGGCTTGTCGTCCTTGTAGCGTTCCTGCAGCGCCTTCATCTTGGGCTGCACCGCGCGCATTTGCGCCATCGATGCGAACTGGCGCTGGGCAATCGGGAACATCAGGCCGCGGATGATGATGGTCATCAGGATGATGGCGACACCGAAATTGCCGACCTGCGCAAACAGCCAGTTGAGCAGCTTGAAAATCGGCTTTTCAAACCAGATGAACCAGCCCCAGTCGACCGCGCGGTCGAGCAGCGGGATGTTCTTGTTGTCGACATAATCGTCGAGAAGTTCGGTTTCCTTGGCGCCGGCAAACAGCATCGCGGTGGTGGTCAGCGCCTCGCCCGGCGCGACAACCTTGTTTTCGTAAACCAGTTCGGTCTGGAACAGCTTGTTGCCAAGGCTGCGGAAATTGCCCGCCATCTGGCCCTTGCTGCCAGGCGCAGGGATCAGCGCCGACAACCAATAATGGTCAGTAAAGCCCAGCCAGCCGATCTTGCCGCCAAATTCAGAGAGCTTCTTGGGGTCTTCCTCAAGGTCGTCGTAATGCACGTCAAAATTCGCAGCGTCATCGAACACGCCGATGGGGCCGTTGCGCACCGTCCAGCTGGTCGGGTCAGCATTGGCGCTGGTGCGGTTGATCAGGCCCAGCGGGCGAACCGCAACTTGCGCGGCAGAGGCATTGGTGAAGCGCTGGGTGGCGGTGATCAGGTAGTTTTCATCAATCGCAAAACGGATGTCGAACCGTTGCCCCGCCGGGTTGATCCAGCTGAGCATCACCGGGCTGTTGAGGCCCAGCTTGGCGTCATTGGTGGTCCAGACGGTCTGGCTGGTGGGGGTGACAACGCCCTCGCCGATCCAGCCGAATTGCGCGAAATACTGGTCGGCGGTGCCGGCGGGAGAGAACAGGTGGACCTGGTCGCTGTCCTCGCGCAGTTCCTCGCGATAATCTTTCAACACCAGATCATCGAGCCGCGCGCCGGTGAGGTTGATCGAGCCGCCGACACGCGGCGCATCAATGGGGATGCGCGTGCTTTCGGCGAGCACAACGGTGCGATTGCGGATGACCTTTGAGGCAGCAGCGGTGTCTGGCACCGACGCGTCATTGTCCAGCCCGGGGCGCGGCGCGGAAATCGCGTTGTCCAACGTTGCGGGGCGCGCCGGATAGAATACTTCCAGCGCGTAGGGCCATCCGAACAGAACCACGGCCATCAATGTGATGGCCAGGATGACGTTACGCTGATTCTCCACGCTTCAAACCTCGTTTCGGTAAAGTCTGCCAACCCGTGCTGTGCACATCAGGGCACCGGATCATGGCCGTGCCCGCCCCATGGGTGACAGCGCAATAGCCGCTTCATCGTCAGCCAGCCACCCTTAATCGCACCATGGCGAGTCAGCGCCTGAATGGCGTATTCGGAGCACGACGGGACATAGCGGCAGGTGGGCGGCAGGATGCGCGATGGCCCCAGTTGCCAACCACGCGCGATCCAGATCAAAATGTGCCGCATGGTGTCAACGCCGCCGGGGCTTGCCGCGCGGCGGGCGGCGGTCAGCCGACGCCTTGCCATCGCGCACCCGGTTCA
>NZ_JBGTFM010000347.1:0-2471 GCF_041747255.1 Blastomonas sp.
GAGATCAAGCGGATCACACCGTCACTCTGGGCGCCGGGTCTGTTGGTGATGGCGGTTGCGGCCGTTGGATGGATATTGGGGGAGGCGGCAGGAGTCGCGCTGGCGCGGCATCTGGCGCTGGTGATGTTCCTGCAGGGCAGCGTCATCGCGCTGCTGGGGCCGCATGTCGCCCGCGCGCTGCTGTTTCCGCTGTCCTACGCCCTGTTCCTCGTGCCATTGGGCGAGGAGCTGGTCCCCGCGCTGCAGATGATCACCGCCGACATATCGATGGTGCTGCTAGACTGGTCGGGCATCCCCGCGCACATCGAGGGGGTGTTCATCTCGACCCCGACCGGGCTGTTCCGCGTTGCAGAAGCCTGTTCGGGGGTGATGTTCCTGATCGCGATGATCGCTTATGGCGTGCTGGTCGCCAATGTCTGCTTCAAGCGCTGGTCGCGCCGCATCGCGTTCTTAGGGATGGCGGTCATTGTGCCGATCCTCGCCAATGGGGTGCGCGCCTTTGGCACCATCTGGATCGCGCACCATTACGGGCTCGATTTCGCCACCGGGTTCGATCACATCTTCTACGGCTGGATCTTCTTCGCGCTGGTCATGGCCCTGGTGATGGCAATAGGCTGGCGGTTCTTTGACCGGGGTCTCGATGATCCGTTCATAGAGCCTGCGCTGGCGGCACGGCTCGCAGCGCAATCGGCGGTGGTGCAGGCCAATCCGCGCCCGGTGTTCGCTGCGATGGCGATGGTGATGGCGCTGCCGTTCGGCTGGGCGTTCATGGGCATACCTGCCCCTGCGACTTTGCCCGCCGGCGATCCGCTTCCCGATGTGCCCGGCTGGACGCGCGCGCCGTATCAGCCATCGCGCCCGTGGTTGCCTGCTGCGCAAGGCGCCAACAGCACCGACATCGCCAGCTACACCAAGGATGGCGAACGCGTCGACCTGTTCGTCGCGCTCTTCGATGGTCAGTCGGAAGGCCGCGAGATCACCGGCTTCGGCCAGGGTGCGCTCGACCCGGATGGCGACTGGCAATGGGTGGAAGGCGGCGCTGTGGCCGCTCAAGGCAAGGCCGAGGTAATCACCGGGCTGGACCGCACCGTGCGCGATGTCGTGACCTATTACCGCATCGGCGACCTGGTGACCGGCAGCAACCTGCAGGTGCGCATCGCGACGCTAAAGGCGCGGCTGCTGCGCCAGAGCCAGCCCGCGCTGATGCTGATCGTCTCGGCAGAGCGCAATGACCGCCGCTCGGCGCGACAGGCGCTCGATGCCTTTGTGACCGATGCGGGCGGCCCGCAGACACTGGCTGACACCGTGCTGGCGCGGGACTAGGGCCAACCCATGTGCGGCATTGCGGGCATCTTCCACCTTGAAACGGCAAAGCCGGTTGATCCCGCGCGTTTGCAGGCGATGACCGATGTGATTGCGCATCGCGGCCCCGATGGCGAGGGCCAGTGGCTCGCGCCGGGCATCGGCCTCGGCCACCGCCGCCTGTCGATCATCGACCTCGCCGGCAGCCCGCAGCCGATGCTGAGCGCCGATGAGGCCGAAGTGCTGATCTTCAACGGCGAGATCTACAACTTCCAGGCGGTGCGCAGCGAACTCGCCGCGCTGGGCCACGTCTTCCGCACCAGCGGCGACACCGAGGTGATCCTCGCGGCATGGCGGCAATGGGGCGCGGGGTGTCTTGACCGGCTCAACGGCATGTTCGCCTTTGCGCTGTATGACCAGCGCACCCGCCGCCTGTTTCTGGCGCGCGACCGGCTGGGGGTGAAGCCGCTCTACTATGCGCCGCTCGCCGATGGCAGCGTGATCTTCGCCTCTGAGCTCAAGGGGTTGATGGCGCACCCGGCGCTGCGCCGCGCGCCCGATCCGCAGGCGGTCGATGACTATCTGGCGTTTGGCTATGTCCCCGATCACCGCTGCTTCATCGCGGGCGTCCACAAGCTGCCCGCCGGTCACTGGCTGATGCTCGAGCGCGGCAAGCCTTTGCCCGATCCGGTGCAGTGGTGGGATGTCGACTTCTCGGCGCGCGCGCGCGGATCTGTCGATGACTTGCAGGCCGAGCTGCTCTATCTGATGCGCGAGGCGGTGTCCTCGCGGATGGTCGCCGACGTGCCGCTGGGCGCATTTCTTTCGGGCGGGGTCGATTCCTCGACGGTCGTCGCGCTGATGGCCGAGCGCAGCAAACAGGCGGTCAAGACCTGCAGCATCGGCTTCGATTTCGCGGCGCTCGATGAGAGCGCTTATGCGCAGCGCATCGCCGAGCGGTTCGCGACCGACCACCGCAGCCGAACCGTCTCGCCCGACGACCTTGGCGTCATCGACCGGGTTGCCGCGCAGTTCGACGAGCCCTTCGCGGATGCCTCAATGCTGCCGACCTTCCGGGTGTGCGAATTGGCGCGCGAGGGCGTCACTGTCGCGCTGTCGGGCGATGGCGCGGACGAGGCGCTGGCGGGCTATCGCCGTCAGGTGTTCCA
>NZ_JBGTFM010000348.1:0-10193 GCF_041747255.1 Blastomonas sp.
CCGTTTACCCGAACAGCGCCCTCTTCAATCTTGCGCTTGGCCTCCTTGTTCGAGGCCGCAAAACCGATGGCGGTGTTGGCCTGCACGATCGACATTCCCGTTGCAGGCACCCTGATGCTCGGCAGGTCGTCACCCACCACGCCTTGCTCAAATGTTGCGCGTGCGGTTTCGGAAGCAGAGTTCGCTGCCTCTGCGCCGCGGCACAGGGTGGTGGCGGCATCTGCGAGCACCTTCTTGGCCTCGTTGATTTCCGCGCCTTGCAAGCCTTCGAGCCGGCCAATTTCTTCGAGCGGCAGATCAGTGAACAACCGCATGAAGCGCCCGACATCTGCGTCCTGCGTGTTCCGCCAGAACTGCCAGTAATCATAGGCAGGCAGGGATTCCTCGTTGAGCCAGACCGCGCCTTTCTCTGTCTTGCCCATCTTGCCGCCGTCGGCCAGCGTGATGAGCGGGGTGGTGACCCCGTACACTTCGGTGCCATCGACCCGGCGTGCCAGTTCGATGCCGTTGACGATATTTCCCCACTGATCCGATCCGCCCATCTGCAACCGGCAGCCGACCCGGCGCGACAATTCAAGAAAGTCGTAAGCCTGCAGGATCATGTAGTTGAACTCAAGAAAGCTCAACGACTGTTCACGATCGAGCCTGAGTTTGACCGAATCGAAGCTCAACATCCGGTTAATCGAGAAATGCTGGCCGATGTCGCGCAGGAAGGGGATGTATTCGAGCGCATCAAGCCATTCGGCATTGTCGACCATGATTGCGTCGGTCGGGCCATCACCGAAGGTCAGGAAGCGTTCGAACACGCGCTTGATCAAGGCGACATTGGCGGTGATCGTTTCGGTGGTCATAAGCTTGCGGGCATCGTCCTTGAAGCTAGGATCGCCGATCTTGCCAGTGCCGCCGCCCATGACGACAATCGGCTTGTGCCCGGTCTGCTGCAATCGTCGTAGCAACATGATCTGCACCAGCGATCCGACATGCAGCGACGGCGCAGTCGGATCAAAGCCGATATAGCCAGGCACGGACTGCTTGGTCGCGAGCGCGTCCAGCGCAGCGGCATCGGTCAGCTGGTGGATATAGCCGCGCGCATCGAGCAGGCGCAGCAGATCTGATGTGTATTGGACCATAATGCCCGCGCGCTTAGCATCATCGGCGCGGGCCTGAAAGATGCCAATCCCCGCGCGCTTGCTTCGTATCGGGGGCAGAGACTAAAGACTGTCGCAATGACGACGTATATGCTTATTGCCCATCCAGATTACCCCGCTCCCGCTCAGGTCGCCGTGTCTGTGAAGGTGCTGGATTTGAGCGCCGATCAGTTTGTGCTGGAATATACGCTCACAGATCCGCACGGCTGCGTTCGCCTGCCTGACCCAGCGCCTGCAGTCCGCAGCGACGGTCTTTGGCAGCAAAGCTGCTTTGAGGCGTTTGTCGGTGCGGGGACTGGCGATGTTTACACGGAATTCAACTTCGCTGCGTCTTGCGCGTGGGCGGCTTACCGCTTCGATACCTATCGTTCAGGCATGTCGGCGCTGCCGGTCAATGTGGACCCAGAGATCACTAACCTTGATGCGGGGATATGGCGGATTCGCATTGATGTCGCGGCGCTGCACCGTGTTCTCGGGCCGAGGCCATGGCGGCTTGGCCTGTCTGCCGTCATCGAGGCGCTGGACGATGGCAAAAGTTACTGGGCGCTATGCCATGCCCCGGGCCAGCCGGATTTTCACCACCCTGATTGTTTTGCCGCGCGATTGAGCTAAAGCTCTCTTGCGAAACAACAAGGGGCCAGATCGCGCATGCACTTCGGTATTGATCGCCTGCTGGCAGAGCCTGATCTGCGCAAGCCCCTGCATGGAAAACGCGTTGCGCTGGTCGCGCATCCGGCCTCGGTCACCGCAAACCTCGTCCACAGCATGGATGCATTGGCAGCGCTGGATGACATTCGTCTGACTGCCGCATTCGGCCCGCAGCATGGTCTGCGCGGTGACAAGCAGGACAATATGGTCGAGAGCCCGGACTTTACCGATCCGGTGCACGGCATTCCGGTGTTCAGCCTCTATGGCGAAGTTCGCCGCCCCACCGGCCAGATGATGAGCACGTTCGATACAGTGCTGATCGATCTGCAGGATCTCGGCTGTCGTATTTACACCTTCGTGACGACGCTGCTCTACATGCTTGAGGCTGCTGCTGCGCACGGCAAATCAGTGTGGGTGCTCGATCGGCCCAACCCAGCGGGTCGCCCGGTCGAGGGGCTGATCTTGCGCGAAGGCTGGGAGAGCTTTGTCGGCGCAGGGCCGATGCCAATGCGCCACGGGATGACTCTGGGCGAGATGGGTCACTGGTTCATCGATCATTTCAGGCTCGATGTGGACTATCACGTGATCGCGATGCAAGGCTGGCAGCCCGATGGCACGCCGGGCTGCGGTTGGCCGACGGACCGCATCTGGATCAACCCCAGCCCGAATGCGCCCAACGTCAACATGGCGCGCGCCTATGCCGGCACCGTGATGCTGGAAGGCACGACGCTGAGCGAGGGCAGGGGCACGACGCGCCCGCTGGAAATATTTGGCGCGCCCGATATCAATTCGCGGGATGTCATCGCGACGATGCACCAGATTGCACCGCACTGGCTGGCCGGATGCGCGTTACGTGAAATATGGTTCGAGCCGACTTTTCACAAGCATGTCGGCACTTTAAGCCATGGTGTGCATATCCATGCTGAAGGACCGCCATACGACCATGCTGCGTTCCAGCCATGGCGCGTGCAGGCACTCGCATTCAAGGCAATCCGCACACTTTACCCCGATTACCCGCTGTGGCGCGATTTTCCGTACGAATATGAACATGGCAAGCTGGCGATCGATGTGATCAACGGCGGCCCGGCTTTGCGCGAATGGGTGGATGATCAGGCTGCGCAGGCGGGCGATCTGGATTCATGCACCCGCGCGGATGAAATAGCGTGGCGCACGACGCAGCAGGAACTGCTGGTTTATCGGTGATGTTTGCCATGGCCTGTCGAGCAGGGCCAAATGGTTCATCAAACCGGATGCGCCCGCTCTATCCGAATATGAATTGACATAACGGGGCATAACATTATTTCGATGATACTCGAAGGGTGGTAGCGATGAAGGATGTCAATTTACAGGTGTGGGCGATTGATGCGCTGGGAGCGCTGGCGCATGAGACACGCCTGTCGGTGTTCCGCATGCTGGTGAAGGCTGGGCCTGACGGCATGATCGCAGGGGCCATTGCCGAGCATCAGGGCGTCCCGCCTTCAACGATGTCGCATCATTTGGCGACATTGGAGCGCGCCGGGCTGGTCCAGTCCGAACGCGAAAGTCGGCTCATCCATTATCGCGCCGATTATCCCGGCATGAACCGGCTGCTGATGTTCCTGATGCAGGACTGCTGCCAGGGAGCGCCGGAAATGTGCGGCAACCTTATCGCTGGCCTGAGCTGCGAGCCACTCCAACCCCAGGATACTTCAGGGACCTCGACATGACTGACCAGGCGACCGTCGACATCATCATCTATCACAATCCAGCTTGTGGCACCTCACGCAACACGCTGGCGATGATCCGCAATGCCGGAATCGAGCCGCACGTCATCGAGTATCTCAAAACCCCGCCGTCGCGGCCGCTGCTCGAAAGCCTGATCGCCCGCACAAAAGTGCCTGCGCGCGCGCTGCTGCGCGAGAAGGGCACGCCGTATGCCGAACTGGGGCTGGACAATCCCGATCTGAGCGACGCGCAGTTGGTCGATGCGATGATGGCGCACCCGATCCTGATCAACCGTCCGCTGGTCGTCTCGCCGCTCGGCGTTAGACTGTGTCGTCCTTCAGAACTGGTGCTCGACCTGCTGCCTCAGGCGCAACGCGGCGCATTTACCAAAAAAGATGGCGAGCAGGTGATAGATTCCGATGGCAAACCTATGACGCAAGGCCGCTGAGCGATGACGCAAACCATGGTCGCGCCCGCAGCATCGCCGCTGGGCATCTTCGAACGTTGGTTGTCGTTGTGGGTGGCGTTGGCCATCGTTGCCGGAATCATTCTGGGCAACACCGCGCCGACCGCCGTGTCCGCGCTGGCGGCGTTGGAGGTGGCGTCGGTCAATCTGGTCGTCGCGGTGCTGATCTGGGCGATGATTTATCCGATGATGGTTGGTGTCGATTTCGCCAGTATCCGTGATATTCGCAAAAAGCCGCGCGGGCTGATCATCACGTTGGTGATCAACTGGCTGGTCAAGCCGTTCACGATGGCGGCGATCGCGGTGCTGTTTTTCGATTACCTCTATTCCGGGCTGATACCGCAGGATGATGCGCAGCAATATATCGCCGGGTTGATCCTGCTGGGCGCCGCGCCGTGCACCGCGATGGTGTTCGTCTGGTCGCAGATGACCAAGGGCGATCCTGCTTATACACTGGTTCAGGTATCGGTGAACGATCTGGTGATGATCGTCGCCTTCGCCCCCATCGTCGCGCTGCTGCTGGGCGTAACCGACATCGTTGTTCCCTGGGAGACGCTGCTGCTATCGGTCGTGCTATATGTGGTCATCCCGCTGGCACTGGGCGCGTTCACCCGTAGCCGCGTGATCTCCTCGCATGGTGGGGATGAGACTGCGGTCGACGCGTTCACCGCGAAGCTGAAACCATGGTCGGTGATCGGCCTGCTGGCAACGGTGGTGTTGCTGTTCGCTTTCCAGGCCGAAACCATCGTGAGCAATCCGCTGTTGATCGTGCTGATCGCGATCCCGATCATCATCCAGTCCTACGGCATTTTCGCCATCGCTTATGCCTCGGCTTTTGCGTGGAAGGTGCCGCACAATATCGCCGCGCCCTGCGCCATGATCGGCACCTCGAATTTCTTCGAGCTTGCAGTCGCGGTCGCTATCGGCCTTTTCGGGTTGTCGAGCGGGGCGGCGCTGGCGACCGTTGTCGGCGTGCTGGTCGAAGTTCCGGTCATGCTCACGCTTGTCGCCTTCGCCAATGCGACGCGTGGCCGATTTACGGGGAGTGCAGTATGAGCGGCGCGCCATCCTTCGACCGCCTACGTGTTCTGGCCGACGCGGATCATCTGCCCGCGCTTAACCCCGAATATGCGCACCGCATGCCGGCGCTTGGGCTTGGCAAGCTTGACCCCAAGCCTCACATCCTGCTGCTTTACGGGTCGCTGCGCGAGCGCTCTTATTCGCGTCTTGTCGTCGAAGAATCGGCGCGGCTGCTGCAGTATTTTGGCTGTGAAACCCGGATTTTCGATCCGTGCGACCTGCCGTTGCCCGATCAGGTGGCTGGCGACGATCACCCCGCCGTCGCCGAACTGCGTGCGCACTCGATGTGGTCTGAAGGCCATGTCTGGTGCAGCCCCGAGCGCCGCGGCCAGATCACCGGCATCATGAAGACCCAGATCGATCACCTGCCGCTCGCCTATCAGGGCATGCGCCCGACCCAGGGACGCACATTGGCGGTGATGCAGGTCAGCGCGGGGTCGCAATCGTTCAACAGCGTCAACACCTTGCGCATTCTTGGCCGCTGGATGCGGATGTTCACGATCCCCAATCAATCGAGCGTTGCCAGGGCGTTCACCGAGTTCGATGAAGCCGGGCGGATGAGGCCTTCGAGCTATTACGACCGGATTGTCGACGTGGTCGAGGAGCTGGTGCGATTTACTGTCCTGCTGCGCCCCCATGCAGGCAAGCTCGTTGATCGCTATTCAGAGCGCAAGGAAAGCGATCGGCCGGAGAAGACACCAGTTTAACAGGCAAGGCACGCTCGCGATTGAATGGCTGATGGCATCAACCGCTCGCAAACCCTAATACTGGGAGTGGCATCGGACATTCTTTCGAGGATTACTGAATGATATCGAGAAGGAGCGCCCATGTTTTCCCTGTGGATTTGGCGGACAGGGTGGGATTCGAACCCACGGTGGGCTTGCACCCACGGCGGTTTTCAAGACCGCTGCCTTAAACCACTCGGCCACCTGTCCGCAACGGCGTGGCGCTGTGCGCGTCGCGTGAAAGCCCCCTAGCGCCGCATGAATAGTGTGCAAGCAGAAACTTGCGCATGGCAAGTGCCAACCGGTTCAGACCGGGTCAATCGCGCGCGGGGATAGTCGGCTGATCAGAAGTTCGCCCTTTCCGCTGATGCGCTTCGTGTGGCATTGGTCATTTTTTGGAGTGTTTCATGCAGGTTCGTTCTTACCATCAGCATCCGCCTATAGGCCTTGCCATGCGCACTACCAGATGGGCCGGTCGCCTGACTGCAGCGGCGGGGGCAACCTTATTGCTCGCGTGCGGCGCGCCAACGGCAGCGCAGCGTGAAATCGTGCAGCCGTTGCCGGGTGCGGAGCGGCAATCTGCGCCCCAATCTCAGGGGTTCACGCGCTATCTCGATGCAGTCGCCGCGCGTGCCCGGCGCGAAGGTGTCTCGCAGCGCACGCTCGATAGCGTGTTGCCCGGCCTGTCCTATGATGACAGCATCGCGGCGCTTGACCGGCGGTTTGCGCCGACGCCTCCTGGTGCGGCCTTCCCCTCGTTTGGCCCCGAAATGGCTAGACGCATCAATGCTGCAAAAATCCAGCAGGGTCGTAACGTATATGCCGCAGAAGCCGCGCGGCTGGTTGCAATCGAGCAGGCGACCGGGGTCCCGGCATCGATCATGGTCTCGATATTTGGCCACGAGACCAATTATGGCACGATCATGGGCAACACAGATCTGCCGCGAGCACTCGCCACCCTCGCTTATGAAGGGCGACGCCGCGACCTGTTCGAGGGAGAGTTGATTGCCGTTCTCAAGATGATCGACATGGGCGTGCCGCGCAGCGTGCTAAAGGGCAGCTATGCAGGCGCATTCGGTTATCCGCAATTCCTGCCGTCGGTCTATCTGCGACTCGCCAAGGACGGCGATGGGGATGGAAAGGCTGAAATCTGGTCAAACCGTGCGGATGCCTTCGCCTCAATAGCGAACTACATGGTCGCCGCAGATTGGCAACGTGGTGTGCCATGGGGATTTGCCGTTGTCGTCCCGGCAAGCGTCAACCCGGCAGCGATGACCAATCGCGAAAAGGTGAGAAAGTGCGAGCGCGCGGTGGAGCGGCACAGCGAGTGGAAAACCATGCGCCAGTGGCGTGCGCTCGGCGTGTATCCCTCTGGCGGCGTCTGGCCTGCCGATGATTCGATTGAGGCATCCTTGCTGATCACCCCCGGATTGCAGGTGCAGGGCTATCTGCTGACGCGCAATTATCGCGCAATCCTTGATTATAACTGCTCCAACTATTACGCGCTGTCTGTCGGCCTGCTGGCGGACGGGGTCCGTAACTGACCTTTGACGGGCAAGGAGACAAGATATGTTCAGGCAGATAATGGTCGCAGGATTGGTGCTGACGCTTGCGGGCTGCGGAGGAGCCAGCACCAGCCGCAGCCTTGAGACCGCGCCTGCCGCCAACGCCGGCATAATTTCAGACTATCCGGTCAAAATCGGCCAGCCCTATGAGCTTGACGGCGTGACCTACACCCCATCGGACGTGTTCAACTACGACGAAGCGGGCTATGCCAGCTGGTATGGCGCAGAACTGAATGGTCGGAATACCGCCAATGGCGAGCTTTTCGATCCTGAAGCGATCACTGGCGCGCACCGAACTTTACCCCTGCCCAGCTATGTCGAGGTCACTGCGCTCGACAGCGGGCGCACCATTCTGGTGCGTCTCAATGATCGTGGTCCGGCGGCGCGCAACCGGCTGATCGATCTGTCTTACGGGGCTGCCAAGCAGCTTGGCGTCGCGGACAAAGGTGTGTTTGCGGTTCGCGTGCGCAGGGTTAATCCCCCGGAGACGGAACGGGTTGTGTTGCGGCGGGGGCAGGCAGTGAAGCTGCGCATGGATACACCCGAAAGCTTGCTCGTACCGCTTCGGCGTCGGCTTGATGGGGTAAGCAAGCCGGGTGACCCCCGGGCAGCTGCAGCAACCGCATCGTCGGTCCCGTCCGCCACGTCGCGTGCGCAGCCCACGAAAGCCGCTTCCAAGCCGCCCACACAGGTTTCGCGTGGGAACGACCGTTTTATCCGCGAAGGCGATGGTGCGCGGCCCGTTATGGCCGAAAGCAGCACCGGCGACAATCGTGTCACATGGCCGCCCGCCGGCCCAGCGGGCGGCAACGCACGTGCGGAGTATTTCGTTCAGGTGGCAGCCTTCGGGACGCGCAGCCGCGCCGATGCGCTGGCGAAGCGGATTGGCGCGTCGACCGTCACCAGCAGCGACGGCAGGTTGTTCCGCGTACGCTATGGCCCCTATGCTGACGCAAGAGCTGCAGAAGCGGGCATCAGCCAGGCCAAAAAGAACGGCTACAACGATGCGCGCATCCAGCAAGGCGACACGCCTTAAGCATTAATGCGTCCAGTGCGGCGCGCTCACACTGCAGCATGGCTGCCGATGTCATTTGGAACTTACATGAAAACGTCGATCGTCCTGGGCCTGGGCTCTCTCTTTTTGTTGGCAATGCCGCTTGCGGCGGCTGCGCCGAGTTATAATTCGACCGCACCGATCGCCTATATGCAGGATCTGTCGTCGGGCGCGGTGTTGTTTGCCCGCGATGCCGACCGGCGCATTCCTCCGGCATCGATGGCCAAGATGATGACGGTCTACGTCGCTTTTGACCTGCTCAAGAAGGGCGAGATCAAGCCTGACCAGAAGATGCGGGTTTCTGCTGAAACGTGGCGCAAATGGAACAATCAGGGTTCGAGCATGTTCCTCGCGGTCAACAGCAACGTGACTGTGACAGATCTGCTCGACGGCATCGTCACGCTGTCCGGCAATGATGCCTGCGTTGTGCTGGCAGAAGGCATTGCGGGTTCTGAAGAGGCATTTTCCGACCTGATGAACAAAAAGGCCAAGGACATTGGCTTGGCCAGCAGTCGTTTTGGCAACAGCAATGGCTGGCCCGATGAAGGGAGGACGATCGTCACTGCGCGCGATCTGGCACGGCTGGCGGCAGCGACCATCCGCGACCACCCCGAACTCTACAAACGCTATTATTCCAAGGACAGCTTCACCTGGAATGGCATTACCCAGGGCAATCGTGATCCGCTGCTCGGCAAGGTAAAGGGCGCTGACGGTCTGAAGACCGGTCATACCGAAGAGGCTGGTTATGGCTTCACTGGCTCTGCCGAACAGAATGGGCGCCGACTGGTCATGGTGGTCGCAGGGCTCACCAGCTTCAACGGGCGCGTTGACGAGTCGGTCAAGTTCATGAACTGGGGCTTTGGCGCGTGGAAGGCGGTGCCGCTGTTCGCCAAGGGCAAGACGGTCGATGTTGCCAAAGTGCAACTGGGCAGCGCACGCGAAGTCAAGCTGATCGCACCGCGCGATCTGGCGCTTACTGTGCCGCGCACTGCAGAGACCGACAGGGTCACGCTGCGTGTCGTTTACGACGGGCCGATCAAGGCCCCCACCGCCAAGGGCCAGCAGGTCGCCAGCCTGATCGTGAGCGGGCCGGACCTGCCGCGACAGGTGATGCCGTTGGTTGCTGGCGAAGCGGTGGCCGAGGCGGGCGTATTCGGGCGGCTATGGGCAGGTTTGCTGTCGCTGTTCGGAGCGTGACGCGAAGTGCGCGGACGCTTCATCTCGATTGAGGGCGGTGAGGCGGTTGGCAAGTCCACCCAGATCAAACGTCTGGTCACGTGGATTGCCGGGCAGGGGCATGAGGTCATCGCCACGCGTGAACCGGGCGGCACTGAAGGAGCTGAGGCGATCCGCAGCCTGTTGCTTGATGGCGGGGCAGATCGTTGGAAACCGCAAAGCGAAGCGCTGTTATTTGCGGCGGCACGCGCCGACCATGTGGATCGCCTGATCCGCCCGGCGCTTGCTGACGGCACATGGGTGGTGTCAGATCGGTTCGTGGACAGCAGCCGCGCCTATCAGGGCGTCGCGGGCGAACTGGGCGATGCCTCGATCATGGCGCTGCACGACATTGGCAGTGCAGGCCTGATGCCTGATTGTACGATATTGCTCGAGCTTCCCGAAGCCGAGGCCGCGCGCCGCGCTGCTCTGCGCGACGGCGACCGGCCAGACCGGATTGGCGGTCGTGATCCAGCATTTCACCGCGCGGTGAATTCTGCCTTGAGTGCTTTTGCAGCCGCGGAGCCCAATCGCTTCCGGATCATCGACGCGTCTGGTGATGCCGACGCGGTCCATGCGCGAATTGTC
>NZ_JBGTFM010000349.1:0-16169 GCF_041747255.1 Blastomonas sp.
GCACCTGCGCCTTGGCGTCAACATCGATCATGTCGCCACCATCCGCAACGCGCGCGGCGGGGACCATCCCGATCCGATGCGCGCGGTCAGGATCGTGCAGGAGGCGGGCGGCGACGGCATCACCGTGCACCTGCGCGAAGACCGGCGGCACATTCGCGACAGCGATCTCGACACGATCATGGCCGGGGCCACGCTGCCGATCAACCTTGAGATGGCCGCGACCGAGGAGATGCTCGCAATCGCGTTGCGTCACAAGCCGCACGCCGCATGCATCGTGCCGGAAAAGCGCGAGGAGCGCACCACCGAGGGCGGGCTCGATGCGGCCGGGCTGCACAACACGCTCGCGCCGATTGTCGGCCGACTCACCGATGCGGGCATCCGGGTCAGCCTGTTCATCGAGCCCGACGCGCGGCAGATCGATGCGGCGATGCGGCTGAGCGCGCCGGTGGTCGAGCTGCACACGGGACGCTATGCGCATCTGTGGCTTGACGAGGACCGCGCCGGGATCGAGGTGGAGCTCAAACGCATCGCCGATGCAGCCGCGCTCGCCACCAAGAACGGCATCGAACCGCACGCAGGCCATGGCCTCACCTTCGATAACGTCCAGCCCATCGCCGCGATCCCGCAACTGGCAGAGCTGAACATTGGCCATTATCTGATTGGCGAGGCGATTTTCGACGGACTTGAAGCGAGCATCCGCCGCATGCGCCAGCTGATGGACGAGGCGCGGTGAGGGTGGTTGCAGCCAAAAGCCCTCTCCCCTTGAGGGGAGAGGGTTGGGAGAGGGGCATGCGCAAACGCAGACCTCATTCCCCTCTCCCTTCGCCGCTGCGCGGCTCTGCCCTCTCCCCTCAAGGGGAGAGGGCAATTCAGTGATCATCGGGCTGGGATCAGATCTGTGCAACATCGAGCGCATCGAAAAGTCGCTCGAGCGCTTTGGCGCGCGGTTCGAAGCTCGCGTGTTCACCGAGGTCGAACGAGCCAAGGCGGCCAGACGCCCCTTTACCAAGGCAGGCACGCTCGCCAAGCGCTTCGCCGCCAAGGAGGCGTTCAGCAAGGCGGTGGGCACCGGTTTTAAATCCGGTGTGTTCATGAAGGACATCGGCGTCGTCAACGCCCCCTCGGGCGCGCCGACGCTGGCGCTGACCGGCGGCGCAAAAGCGCGGCTGGACAGCATGGTCCCGGCGGGGCATAGCGCAGTTATTCATCTGACGCTCACCGATGATCATCCATGGGCGCAGGCTTTCGTCATTATCGAGGCGCGTCCCATTGTCTGAGCGGAACCAGCCCGAGACCGACCAAGAGGACAACATGCGCCAAGAGGGTTCCGACCACATCATGGTTTCCGATCCTGCGTCCGGCGCAGATGCGCAGGACGCCAAGCCGATCAATTGGTTTGAGGAGCTGCGCGGGCTGTTTCTGCTGCTGCTCGCCGTGCTTGCCTTCCATTCGCTGGTCGCCAAGCCGTTCTACATCCCCACCATGTCGATGATGCCCAACCTGATGGTCGGTGACCGGCTGGTGGTCAGCAAATATCCTTATGGCTGGTCGTGGGTGTCGATGTCGTTCCACCTGTTGCCGCCGATGAAGGGGCGGATCAACGGTTCGACACCCGAATATGGCGACATCGTCATCGCCACCCCCACAGGCGTCAACAGCGACTATATCAAGCGCGTCATCGGGCGTCCCGGTGACACGATCGAGGTGCGCTCGGGCCGCGTGATCCTCAATGGCACCGAAATCGAGCGCGCGGTGCAGCCTAACCTCATGCTGCCGATCGATCTCAATTCACCGTGCAGCGAAAGCGATTTTCCGTTGCTCAAGGCGCGCGGCGCCGACGGCCGCGACTATTGCGAGCTGCCGATCATCCGCGAAACCCTGCCCAACGGCGTGTCTTACAACACCATCGATCTGCGCCCGGACTATCCGCTCGACGATTATGGACCCTATAAGGTGCCCGCCGGGCATGTTTTCCTGATGGGTGATAACCGCGACCGCAGCGCAGACAGCCGCGCCAGCCTTGCCGAGCTTGGCCTGGGCGGCGCGGTGCCGCTGGAGAATATCGGCGGGCGCGCGGAGATCGTCACCTTCTCGCTCGACGGCAGCGCGGGCTGGAACCCGCTGTCATGGTGGGGCGCGTTGCGCGGAGATCGCGCTGGCACCAGCCTGCGGCCCGACAAGAATTAGATCTTGCGTTTGGCGAGCAGCATCTCGGCGATCTTGTAGGTGCGTTCGTTGTCGACATCGACCGCATAGGCACCGTCGGCGATCAGAAAAGCGCGCACCTTGGTGCCCAGACGGCGCGAGATCGCAGCGGTGCCGCTCGCCACGCTGAAACCGCCCAGCTGAAACCGCAGCAGATTGATCAGCCCGAAGGCGTCCGAAATCTTCCGCAACGATTTCATGAACTGGCCGCCCTTGCGAAACGCCTCTGCCGCGCCGAACGAGTCAGCATCTCGGATCCAGTACGTGTTGCAATTGGCAATCGCCATGTCGCTGAATTCGTAAAATTTGCGCTGCGCCTCGGGGTGGTTGGCCAGGATCGTCGATTTCTCGGCGATGCCGAGCACCGCGCCCGCGCCTTCGCGCATCCCAAAGTCGTGGATCGCGCGGGTCAGGTCCGCCGTTACCAGCACATTGTCGCCGGTGGTGATCAGCATCGGAAACGCCATACCACCACTTTCGCGCACCACCGCCTCGATGCTCTCAACGATGCCCGCCTGCGCGACGCTCATGTGCAACCGGCCATCCGCGACCAGCGCCGCGACCAGCGGAATATCGCTGATCACCGCCGGATCGTGGATCGATATCCAGATCGGGCTGTCGGGCCAGGCATCCTGCACGCCTTCCAGCACCCATTGCAGCAGCGGCTTGCCCTGGATCGGCACCTTACACTTGTGGCTGACCCCCGCCGCCTCGGCGAGCGGATCGAGCTTGCCGTCGCGTTTGCCTGCCAGAATGAGGATGGTCGGTGTTGTGTTTAAGGTCACCATAACAGGGTCAGACTTTCCGGGATGATCGAGATGATCGGCGGCGCATATATCCCGCACTACGCCAGCCCACAAGCGGCGTTCCCGCTTCCATTTGCCAGTGCAGACGCTAAAGCACGGCGCGGCATCGGGATCACGGACGCTGCACGGGGACGCAAGGCATGGCCGAAACGCTGAATATCGCGCTGGTGGGGCTGGGCACGGTCGGGGCGGGTGTCATCCGCTTGCTCAACGAAAATGCCACGCTGATCGCGCGCCGGGCAGGTCGACCGATCTGCATCACCGCGATCACCGCGCGTGACCGGTCCAAGAATCGCGGCGTCGACCTGTCGCCATATGAATGGGTTGACGACATGGGCGCATTTGCAACGCGCGATGACGTTGATGTCGTGGTCGAGCTGATCGGCGGCGCGGATGGTCCGGCGCTGACCCTGGCGCGCGAAAGCATCGCGGGCGGCAAGGCGTTTGTCACCGCCAACAAGGCGATGGTCGCGCATCACGGGCTTGACCTTGCCCAGCGCGCCGAGGACGCAGGGCTCGCATTCAAATACGAGGCGGCAGTCGCAGGCGGCATCCCGGTGATCAAGGGGCTGCGTGAAGGCACCGCCGCCAACCGGCTGACGCGGGTCTATGGCATCCTCAACGGCACCTGCAATTTCATCCTCTCGGCGATGGAAATAACGGGGCAGGATTTCGCCGACGTGCTTGCTGAAGCGCAGGCACGCGGCTTTGCCGAGGCGGACCCGAGCTTCGACATTGACGGGGTTGATGCCGCGCACAAGCTCTCGATCCTCGCCGCGCTCGCCTTTGGCACCCGGCTCGATTTCAGTGCTATCGAACGCAATGGCATCCGCAAAATCCTGTCGGCCGATATCGCGCAGGCCGATGCGTTGGGTTATCGCATCCGCCTGATCGGCATGGCCGAGCTTGACGGCGCCAACGGCGATGCGCGGCTGTTCCAGCGCGTCCACCCCTATCTGGTGCCGATGCACCACCCGCTGGCGCATGTCGAAGGATCGACCAACGCGGTGGTGGCCGAGGGCAATTTCTCCGGCCGTCTGCTGTTTCAGGGCGCGGGCGCGGGCGATGGCCCGACGGCGAGCGCGGTGGTGGCTGACCTCATCGACATCGCGCGCGGCGAAATCGGCCCCGCGTTCTCGATGCCGGTCAGCGAGCTTGAAACCGTGCCGCGCGCCGACACCGGCCACCGCACCGGAAAATGCTATCTGCGCTTCGAGGTCGCCGACCGCCCCGGCGTGCTGGCGGAGATCACCGCCGCGATGCGCGATGCCGGAGTCTCGATCGAAAGCCTGATCCAGAAGGGCCGCAGCGCCGATGGCGGGGTGCTTGTCGCCATGGTCACGCATGACGGTCCGGAAAGCGCGGTGGCGGCGACGCTGGCCGCGCTCAAGGGTTCGCCCAGCCTGCTCGCCGACCCGCTCGTCATTCACATTTTAGGGGAATAGCCAATGCCATCAGGTCTCGCCGCGCTGCTCGATGATGTCGCCGCGCTCACCCGGCTCGCCGCGACGTCGCTCGATGATGTGGGGGCAGCGGCGAGCAAGGCGGGGGTCAAGGCGGCGGGCGTCGTGGTTGATGATGCTGCGGTCACCCCGCAATATGTCACCGATTTCAAGCCCGAGCGCGAACTGCCGGTCATCTGGCGAATCGCCAAGGGCTCGATGTTCAACAAGTTCATCATTCTGCTGCCCATCGGCCTTGCGCTGAGCGCGTTCCTGCCATGGATCATCACCCCTATCCTGATGCTGGGCGGGCTGTATCTGTGCTTTGAGGGCGCGGAAAAGGTGATCCACGCCTTTGGCCACAAGACCGACACCAAGGCCGATATCGCGCAGGTGCAGGATATGTTTGCCCTCGAAAACGAACGGGTCGCAGGCGCGGTGCGCACCGACCTGATCCTGTCGGCAGAGATCATGGCGATCGCGCTGTCCGAAGTCGCCGACCGCACGATCGTGATCCAGGGCGCGGTGCTTGCCGTCGTCGCGCTGGCGATCACCATCGCGGTTTACGGCGTGGTCGCGCTGATCGTGAAGATGGACGACATCGGGCTTTACCTCGCCAAGCGCCCAGGTGGCGCATCGCAAACACTGGGACGGGGGCTTGTGCTGGGCATGCCCAAGGTCATGACTGCACTGTCGGTGATTGGCACCGCCGCGATGATCTGGGTCGGCGGCGGCATCATCGTCCATGGTCTTGCCGGCTTCGGCATCGCAGGACCCGAGCACGTCATCCACGACATCGCGGTCGCTGCAGCCGGAGCGATGCCGTTCGCCAGCGGTGTGGTTGAATGGGTGGTGACGGCGTTGGGCGCGGGCATCGTCGGCATGGTGCTGGGCAGCGTGATCGCGTTCGGGTTGAAGGCGGTGTCAGGGAAGAAGCACTAGGCGGGGGCGCTCAACGCTAACGCCGCGTATAAACGTTGATTGGGCTGGAATTGAGCAAGGCCTCGGCCATCGGTTCAAACCCAAGCTTCGCCGCCACGCGCTCTGACGCAGCATGGCCCGGATCGATGATGCAGCGCGCTTCGGGTGCGCGCAGCACATTATCGCTCCAGTCCATCACCGCCGCCATTGCCTCGCTGACCAGCCCCTGCCCCCAGGCATCGGGCGCGATCGCCCAGCCTGCTTCTGGATAATCTTCAAGTTCGGCGATGCCCCTGTCAAAGCGGGCGAGGCCGCCGCAGCCGACCAGCGCGCCCGTTTGCCGGACGGTGAACATCCAGTAGCCATAGCCAATGAGCGACCACATGCCGACGATCCCAATGAAGCGCAGCCACGATTCGTTGAGGGTGCGCGGGGACCCGCCGATGAACTGGGTGACGCGATCATCGGCCCACATTGCAGCGAAGGCCTCGAAATCGGCAAGCTCCGCGCCGCGCAATCGCAGGCGTGGCGTTTCGATCACGGGCGGCGGCGGATGCTGGATGGCGTCCGACACCATCAGCCGCCATTGTCCTTGGCTTGCTGCTGGCGCACCTGTTCGGCTTTCTCGGCGTCGCGGGCGCGCTTGAGATACGCCTCGTCAACCTCGGGCAGCTTGGAATAATCGATGAAATAGGCCGCGGGGGGCGGGCATGGCGGGATGAGGCACAGGCCGCTGACGGTCGCCTTGCCCTTGAAGATGCCATCGCCCGCCACATCGGGTGCGGGCGGCGGGCCACCGGTGGCCATGCGCCCTTCGGTATCGGCGGGGACGCGGAACTGGGCGTTGGGGTCAACATCGGCGCACACCACGATATCCTCGCCCGACTTGCTCGGCTGGCAACGCTTTTCGCGCTCAGCCTTGCCGGTCCATTCGTCGGCTTTGCGAATCAGTGACCGCACCTTGGCGTCGACCGGGTCCGGTTCCGCTTCTTCCGCCTCTGGCAAGCGCGTGTCATCAACCGCCTCCTGCGCGAAAGCGGGTGACCCAAGGCCCAGCATCATGCAATATGCAAAGGTTATACGCCGCCAAAACCGCAGCGCCATGTCCATTCTCGACAATGCAATATTGCTCCCTTATGGACCGGCGCACGATGCACCCGCATAACCCACGCAATTGGTGCAGCACAATCAAAAGGATGACCCGTCAGCCATGTCCAGCGCAAGCCTGAAAGCAACGCCCCCTGCACAAACCCCGCAACTTGACCGCGTTTTGGTGCTGGAAATGGTCCGTGTGACCGAAGCTGCCGCGATTGCAGCGTCAAAGCTGATTGGCCGGGGCGATGAAAAGGCGGCGGATGCCGCTGCGGTCGAAGCCATGCGCGCCGCGCTGAACCAGCTCTATATCGATGGCACGGTTGTCATCGGCGAAGGCGAGCGCGACGAGGCCCCGATGCTGTATATTGGAGAGAAGGTCGGGCTGCAGACCAAGAGCGCGCCGCGCATCGACATCGCGCTGGATCCGCTCGAAGGCACCACGATCACCGCCAAGGCCGGCCCCAATGCGCTTGCCGTGCTGGCGATTGCCGAAGAAGGCTGCCTGCTCAACGCGCCCGATGTTTATATGGACAAGATCGCGGTCGGCCCCGGCTATCCCGAGGGCATTATCGATCTCGATAAAAGCGCGACCGAAAATGTCCGCGCGCTCGCCAAGGCCAAGGGGGGCAAGCCCGATGAGATCATCGTATGCGTGCTCGACCGTCCCCGCCACGGCGATCTGATTGCTGAGCTCAGGGCGCTGGGCTGCGGCATCATGCTGATCCCCGATGGCGACGTCGCAGGCGTCATCGCCACCACCGATCCCGACACCACCATCGATATCTATATGGGCTCCGGCGGCGCGCCCGAAGGCGTGCTGGCTGCGGCAGCACTGCGCTGCGTGGGCGGCCAGTTCAAGGGGCGGCTGCTGTTCCGCAACGACGACGAAAAGGCGCGCGCGCGCAAATGGGGCATCACCGATCTCAACGCAATCTATGACCTCAGCGATCTTGCCAAGGGCGACTGCATTTTCGCGGCCACCGGCGTGACTGACGGGTCGCTGCTTGAAGGCGTCAAGCGGCGTCGCGATGGCGTGATGACCACCGAAACGGTGGTGATGCGCTCATCGAGCGGCACCGTGCGCTGGGTCAAGGGCGAACACCGCATCGCCTGAACGCGCGCGCAAAGGACACGTCGGTTATGAGCGCAGACAGCGAAATCGCAGGCTTTGATATTGGCGCGTTCGTTTCTGCGACGCTGGCGGAAGATCTGGGGCCCGATGGCCGCGATGTCACATCAGAAAGCGTGATCCCGGCCGATGCGCGCTTTACCGGGGTCATGGATGCGCGCCATACGATCGTGGTCGCCGGTCTGCCGATTGCCGCCGCGTTTTTCCGCGCGCTTGACCCCGGCTGCGAGGTCGAACCGCTGGTTGAGGAAGGCGCGCATATCGGCGCCGGAACCGACATCCTGCGCGTCTCGGGCAAGGCGCGTGCGCTGCTGACGGCGGAGCGTTCGGCGCTCAACACCGTCCAGCACCTGAGCGGTATTGCATCGCTCACCCGCCAATATGTCGCAGCGATTGCCGGCACCGGCGCGGTGCTGCTCGATACCCGCAAGACCATCCCGGGCCTGCGCCTGCTTGAGAAATACGCGACCCGCATGGGCGGCGCGCAAAACCACCGCATGGGGCTGTGGGACGCAGCGATGATCAAGGACAATCATGTCGCGGTGGCAGGCGACATTGGCGAGGCGGTGCGCCGGGCGGTTGCCGCCGGGGTCACGCGGATCATCGTCGAGGTTGATCGCATCGACCAGATCGAACCCGCGCTTGCGGGCGGCGCGACGCATCTGCTGCTCGACAACATGCCCCCGCCGATCCTGCGCGGTGCGGTGACGTTGGTGGGTGGCCGGGTGCCGTGCGAGGCATCGGGCGGCCTAACGCTCGAGACGATCCGCGCGATTGCCGACACCGGGGTGGATTTCATCTCGGTCGGACGCATCACCCAGTCGGCCCCCGCCGCCGACATCGGTCTTGATTTTCTCGCCGCATAAATGACGGCGCGCGCGGCCTGGCTGGCCATCGCGGGCCTGATGCTGCTGGCCCCGCACGCGGCTGGCGCGCAGGCCTATCAATGCCGGATGCCCGAACGGCTGAGCCCGCTGCCCCCGGTCAAGCGCCCTGCCAATGAACCACGCCGGGTGTTGCCGGTCACCGGCTATACGCTCGCGCTCAGCTGGTCGCCCGAATTCTGCAAGGGCCGCGAGGATGACGCGCGCCAACGCCTGCAGTGCAGCCGCGACCATGGAGAATTCGGCTTTGTGCTGCACGGGCTGTGGCCCGAGGCAAGCGGGCCGCGTTATCCGCAATATTGCGCCGCGCAGCCTGCGCGGGTGCCGCAATCGGTGGTCCGGTCGCTGCTGTGCGACATGCCCTCACCTCGGCTGATCGAGCATCAGTGGCTTAAGCACGGCAGCTGCATGGCGCGCGATCCGGCCAGCTATTTCCGTGTCTCGACAACGGTTTACCGCGCAACACGGATCCCCGATATGGAACGCCTGTCGCGCCGACCGCTGACCTATGGCATGCTCCGCCGTGCCTTTGCGCAGGCCAATCCGGGGATGCAACCCGATACGATTGCGATCAAGGCCAACGCGCGCGGCTGGCTGCAGGAGGTGCGCATTTGTCTTGGGCGCAACCTCAAGCCCAACGCCTGCCCGCGCCATGTCCGCCAGCCACGCGGCGACACGATGATCAAGATCTGGCGCGGTCTGTAAGGCTGGCTCAGGGCCTGGGCGGGTCGTCGTCCACCAATATCTCATCGGGCTGCAGCGCCCTGTAGCCCCAGACCAGCACGAACAGGCACAGCCCGACGATCAGCGCAAACGACTCAAGCGGCGCGACGTTGTAGAGCCAGACGCCCGCCGCGGGCGCAATGACATAGGCTGCGCCGTTGATCGACGCGACGATGCCCGCCACCTGCCCCTGCTCGCTGCGTTTGACCGCCAATGATGCGCCTGCGGTAAAGCCGGGACGAAAAAGCCCAAAGCCAAGCGAAGCGATAACGAAGCCCAGCGTGATCGCGTTGAGGCTGGAGGTCAGCCCGAGGATCGCGCTGCCCACCGCTGCCAGCGCCATGCCCCACAAGGTTGCATTGCGCGGCCCCAGCTTGAGGTTGGGGATGAGGCCCCATTGCGCGACCAATGTGGCAAACGCACCAGCCATCAGCACCAGCCCGGTGGGTCCGGCGGCAAGCTCAGGCGTCGCGCGCAGCGCGAGCCGGTCGAGCAGCATGAAGCCGATGACGCCGAGCACAATCGCATTGGCATGGCCGCCAACCAGCCCGCTGATCAGCCAGGGTCGCAGCCGTGGGTCTTTCCACGACAGGCGTTCTGCCGTCGCGCCTGATGGTTCGGTCGCGGCGGAACCATGGTCGTCGCTGTGCTCTTCAGAGTCATAGCGCTCGCCCGCAGCGCCGGTGCTCGATGGCTCGGCGAAGATCCGTCCGCGCGCAGCATAGCTTGGTGCGTCATCGGGCAGCCGCCATTTGAGCACCACCAGCACCAGCAGTCCGAACGCGGCAAACGCAAAAAACGGGCTTGGCAGACCCAGGAACGGCAGGATCACGAGAGGCGCCAGCGCGGGGCCGACCACGGTGCCCAGCCCGAACGACGACGAGATCACCGCGAGCGACTGGGTGCGCTGGGCGCGGCTGGTGCGTGCGGCAACATAGGCCTGCACCGCAGGCGGCGCGGCCGAACCAAGCCCGCCATAAAGGCTGCGGAACAGCGCGAAGATCAGCAGCGTCCACAGGCTCGACAGCCAACCGTTAAGCCCTGCCCACATGACCATGCCGCAAAACAGGAACGAGGATATAAAGCCGATCAGGCCGAGATTCATCAGCGCTTTGCGCCCGCGCTTGTCAGACAGGCGCGCCCAGCGCGGCGCGCAGAACACCCACAGCAACGCCGACCAGCTATAGGCGAGGCTCACCCAGAAATCGGCGACGCCCAGCCGCGTGCCCATCGCCGGCATGACCGATTGCATCGCGGTGTTGCCGGCTGCGGTGACCAGCATGACCATGAACAGCAGCGCCATGCGATCGTTGGGCAGCCGGGTGGCCGGATCGAATCCTGCGCCCGGTTCAGCCTCTGGTGGCAGTGGCGCGCTCATGGCCAGGCATAGCCCCGCTTGATATAGGCGACGTGCAACCGGTATGATGTGTACCAGCGTGCGCGACCCGCATCGCGCGTCGCCTTGTGATCGGGATGATCACGCCAAGCACGCGCGCTCGCCTCATCGGCCCAGTAACTGACGGTGATGCCAAAGCCATCCTCGCCGCCGCCGTGCTCCATGCCCAGATAGCCCGGTTGCCGTGCTGCCAGTGCGTCCATCGCCGCGCTCGCCCTTGTATAGCCTTCGCGGTCCTGCCCGCTGTGCTGCGCGGCAAAGATCACGGCGACAGCGCCCTTGGCAAAAATCCGTGAATCTTGGGCAATCTGCATCGTGTCGCCCTAAGCGTTTCACTGCGCGATGAAAAGTGCGTGCGGCAGGCAGAGGCGTCGCATCATTGCAATTGTGCAGGCGCACTGTAATTGTGACGAAAGTTTGACAATCATTGTAAGAGGTTTTTCATGCAATCCAACAACCTGGCCCGGCAGCCATTGGCGCAACGCTTCAAGGCACGCGCCGAACGGACCTTCGGGGCATGGGGCATCTTCTTCAAGGGCTTCCTGAAACATCCCAAGATGGTCGGCTCGGTCGTCCCGTCGTCGGACCGTACGATCGCACAGATGCTGGCACCGGTGCGCTGGAATGATGTAAAGCTGTTCGTGGAATACGGCCCCGGCGTCGGCACATTCTGCCGCCCGGTGCTCGACAAGATGCCGCGTGATGCCACCTTCATCGCCATTGATACCAACGATGATTTCATCCGCTATCTGCGCAAGACAATCACCGACAGCCGCTTTATCGCCGTGCATGCCTCGGCCGAGGATGTCGAGGCGATCATCGCCGCGCATGGCTTTGACCATGCCGATTATGTGCTGTCGGGCATGCCGCTCTCCACCCTGCCCGACAAGGTGGCAGAAAATATCGCCGCCGCCACGCACCGCGCGCTGCGGCCCGGCGGCGCGTTTCTGATCTATCAGTTCAGAAGCTTCGCCTACGACCTGATCCGCCCGCTGTTCGATCACATCGATCACGGCTTTGCCGCATGGAATGTGCCGCCGTGCCACCTCTATTGGGGCTGGAAGGGACGCGCGCCCAAGGACTCCGATCCAAGGGCGTGAATCGTTGACTTTGCGCGCTGCCCTGTCTATGCGCTGCGCTTTCCCGATAACAATAGGTTGGTTGGAGCCCGTTTATGGCGCGCGTTACCGTTGAAGATTGCGTAGATAAGGTCACCAACCGGTTTGATCTGGTGCTGCTCGCTGCCCAGCGCGCGCGCGAAATCAGCGGCGGTGCCGAGCTGACGATTGAGCGCGATCGCGACAAGAACCCGGTCGTGGCGCTGCGCGAAATCGCCGAAGAAACCGTGTTTCCTGAAGAGCTCAAGGAAGGCCTGATCGTCTCGCTGCAGAAAGTGCAGATTGACGACGACGACATGCCCGATGAAATTGGCTCGCTCAGCCTTTCGGCAGAGGCGTTGCGCCTCACTGCCTCGGCACCGGCGCGCACCACCAACATGGGCAGCGATTTCGACGGCTAGCTGCGTCGACCTGCGATACAAAAAGGGCTGCATCCGCTACCGGATCGCGGCCCTTTTTTGTGGCTTGGTCACGCCGAACGTTATTTGCAGGGGTATTTCTGCTTCATCAAGCTGTAGACCGCGAGGCGGAAGGGTTGTTTCTTTTGCGCAGGGGTGAGCTTGACCAGGTAGTTGCGCAGTTCATCGCCGCTCAACTTGGGCTTGCCATCGCCGGGCGGACAGCTGTGGCGCGCGGTGCCCGATGCCTTTTGCTTTGCCAGATCGGCGATATAGCGCTCGCGCACCCGGTCCGATTCGGTGCGCAGGCTGCGCGCGTCGCTGGAGAGGATCGCGGCGGGGCCGAGGCTCTCGGCCTTTTCCATGCGCTCCAGAAATTCGCCTGCGGTCATCTCCGGCGCTGCCGCGCCCAATATGCCGGCCCAAGCGACCACAGCCATCGTGCGCGTCAATTTCACGTCTGTAGTCCTTCTTCATCCTGACTGTGTTTGTCCCCTAACACAGTATGATGAACCGCGCATGACAGCACCGGCCCCGAAGCACAGCACATCAAGCCCGCACCCGCTCGTTCAGGCTGATGATCAGCCCAGCCATTGCGCGGAACTGCTCAATGGTCTTGGCCAGCCGGGCGCGGTCCTGCGCCGGGTTGAGCGAGCCGCTTTCAAACATATCCTGCGCCGAGACCGTGACGATGACATCGCCCTTGTGGAACAGCGCCTTCAGCTTCTTGCCCTTGAACTGGGTTTCCAGCGCGATCAGCCGCTCGCAATAGGCCGGGTGGACAAGATAGCGCGCCTCCACCGGGTCATTGCCATAGACGTCGAACACATCCTCAAAGCCCGGATCGACCATGCGGATCCGCTCCAGCTTGATGCCGCCCCTGGTCTGGCTGTCGCCAAACAGCGTCATCCGGCGGCGCTGGCGCTCGACCAGGGTTACGCCGTGAAAATCGCGCGCGAAATGGATTTTCAGGATGACGCCCCTGAACACGGTCACGTCGCGCGCATCCTTGCCCGACCCCTGACGCTCGATCAGCGTTGCCTCATACATGCGGAAGGTGGTGCCCGCTATCTCACCTTCCCACAGATCCTCGAGCCGCCTGCGATCATAGCTCGGCAGCAGGCCAAAGGTGTTGGCCAGCCTGAACTCCGACCCTTCGGCGACCTTCAGGCTGTAACGAATGTCGAGCGCTTTGGCCAAAGCACCGTTCATTTCGGCCTTGAGCGTTTCGGTCATCTTCTGGCGGACCATCATGCCAAGACCGAAGCCGACCATGATGATGATCAGGCCGCTGAAGCCGATCAGGGTGGTGCCGAAGCTGTCCGCACCCAGCAACAGCGTGAGCGGCGCGCCGAGCACAATCCCGCCGATCCAGCGCACCCACGCCTTGCGCTTGGCCTCTTTGCGCGCCTCAGTCTGCCCGGCAAGCCAGCCCCCGAGCTCACCTGCCATCAGGCTGTCCACATCAGGAATAGTGATCATCGGCATTCCCCCCGCCGCGCACCCATGATATTTGATGACCTATCTGTAGGGCTGAATATGGGGGAATGTCTATGGAATGGATCATTTTGGGCGCGGTGGTCATCGTCTTGCTCGCGGTGGTCGCGATCTACAACCGGCTGGTGGCGCTGCGTGCGAACTGCCGTCAGGGCTGGGCCGATATCGACGCCGGGCTGCGCCAGCGGCATGACCTGATCCCCAATCTGGTGAACACCGTGCAGGGCTATGCCGCGCACGAAAAGTCTGCGCTGGAATCGGTGATCGCAGCGCGCAACAATGCGCTTGCAGCGCGCGGGCCGGGCGAGACGCAGGGCGCGGAAATGGCGCTGGGTGGCGCGCTGAAGAACCTGTTCGCGCTGGCCGAGGCCTATCCTGACCTCAAGGCCAACACCAATTTTCAGACGCTGCAACACGAACTGGCCGATGTGGAGGACAAGCTCGCTGCCGCACGCCGTGCCTATAATGCCGCAAGCGCCGACTATAACACCGGCATCGAATCCTTCCCCGCGGTGCTGTTTGCAGGGGCACTGGGCTTTAAGCCGCAGGCGTTCTGGGAACTGGGCGGCGATGAACGCGCCACGGTGGGCAGCGTGCCCAAGGTTGCGTTTTGATGATCGGCGTTTGGATCACCGGCTGACCGGTTCAGCGCAACGGATTAAAGCTTGCGCCCATCACGCCCGCAGCCGCGATGCTGCACCGTGTTTGGCGCGGTAGAGTTCGCCGTCGGCCTCCCGCATCAGCGCGTCGAGGCTGATGTCACCCTTGCGCGCGTGCGCAGAGCCGACGCTCGCAGAGATCGTGATCTGCCGGTCATGACAGCCATAAGGCAGCGACAGCGCGGTTTGTACGGCGCTTTTCAACGCAGTGCCATAATCACCGTTGCCGTCAGTCTCGATCAGCAAGGCAAACTCGTCACCGCCCAGCCGCGCCACGCTGGCCGCATCTGGGCACAGCAAGCGCAGACGCTCGCCCGCCTGGACAAGAATTGCATCGCCCGCTGCGTGTCCAAAGCGGTCGTTGGCCTGTTTGAAGCCATCCAGATCGATCATCACGATGGCGATTGATGGCGGGGGCGCGGCTCCCGTATTGAGTGCGATGAACCGCTCCAGAAAAGCGCGGCGGTTGGCAAGGCCGGTCAGCGGGTCGGTCTCGGACAGCCTTTTCAGCTCATGCCGCAGCACTAGACCGCTGACGATCTCGTTGAAGCTGTTTACAATCAATATCATGGTCAATACCGATACGATGGTGAAGCAGATCGCCATGGCCTGAATGCCAGCGTCGTTCGACTGCGCCATGATGGCAAGCGTTGGCGCCAATGCCACGATCATGACCCCGATTGCCGCGCGTGGCATGCTGATCAGACAGACAGCGCCCACAAACACGACCATGAAGATGAACACCGGGGACAGGATGCGACGCGCCTCACGCGTGTCTAGATAGGCATCGACACTCCACAGCCCGCCGACCAGCGCCATGCCAAGCGCGATCCATATCGTCGCGCGCAGATATCTGCGCATTTTTGGGGTATTGACCGCCATCGATTTGCGCCGGTACCAAACAAGGCAGCGATAACTGCCCAGCAGCACGAACCCGCCCGGCAGCAGCACGTTGTAAAGAATGTCAAATTTGTCGCTCGATGCTGCGCCGGCCATCACCGCGATCAGTGCGATCGCGAAATACAGGCCCGGAACGATTGCGCCGATCCGCGCATATTGAAGATGCACCAGCTCGTCGCGGATGGCAGGCGTGAGGCCGGCCCCGCCGGTCGCAGATTTCACCCGCTGCCAGATGGCGCGAACGAACGAGATCATTCGATCAGTGATTGCTGCCCCCCCCCTATAATCGCCGACAATCGCCTGACAGGCTGAAAAACCCGTTAACGCGAGACGACTTATGACAGTGATTTCTGGATCGACCATGGTTACAGCCGTGCTGGGAACACTGCGCTCGTGTCGCGCAGCCTGATCATCTGTGCGCTTACCACCGCACGAGGGTCATATCAGCGCCTTGTAAATGCTGAACGTGCTGGTGATGGTAAGCACCGCACCAACCAGCAGCAACAGCGCGCGCGGCTTTACCCGCTTGGCCAGCAAGGCTCCGAACGGCGCGGCCAGCACGCCGCCAATCAGCAGGCCGACCGTGGCGTTGGTGAACGCGTCAAACCCCAACGTGAGGATGAACGTCACCGAAATCGAGACAGTCAGGAAAAACTCCGACGCGCTGACCGTGCCGATCACCTTGCGCGGTTCGCTGCCCTGGATTAGCAGGTTGGACGTGACCACCGGCCCCCAGCCGCCGCCACCCGCCGCATCAAGAAACCCGCCCGCTGCGCCCAGCGGTGCGACCACGCGCGGGTCCTTGAACCGACTTGGCGGGAATTTCCATGCACGATACAGCAGCAGCACGCCAATCGCGGCGAGATAGGCCATCACCAGAGGCCGTGCGACATCTGCATCGATGTTCGACAACACATACGCCCCCAGCACCCCGCCTGCGATGCCGGGCAGAACCAACCGGCTGAACAGCTTCCAGTCGATGTTGCGATGCCACGC
>NZ_JBGTFM010000350.1:0-2134 GCF_041747255.1 Blastomonas sp.
CGGCGGCGGCGGGGGCGGAGGGGGTGGCGCATAGGCTGGCGGGGCGGCACGCTCAGCAATGCCTGGCGTGGCACGCACTGCACCGGTGCGCGGGCGTACCCCGGTCTGCCGGCTAACAATGCCCGGCGTGTCGCCCAGCACTTCACAATTGACCGGATTTGGCGGCAACACCGGCGTTCTCGCCAACGCAGGCAAGGGAACAATGGTCGGGGAAAGCACCAGCGCGGTGAGAGACAGGCCTGCAATCGCGCGCGTAACAAGGCTGAGAGGTCGCATGAGCATCAGCTCCTTTTGCTCAAAACAGGTGCGACCCCGTTGTCTGATGACCCTATGTTTGCGTCAGGCCAGTGAACTGCCCGTGAACCGCAGCAAAGCCCTTGAATTACATCACCCGGCCGCGCGCATCGTCGATCTGCTCCTGCAGGTCGCGCGCCTCATCGCAGGCATTGCGATTGCCATCATCGCACCGTCGCATTGCCTTGTCTCGCTCGCGCGAAAGCTTGCCCAGCCGTTCTTCTGACTTGCGCATTGCCCGTCCGCGATTTTCGTCGGCTTCGGACTGGCTGGTGGTGGCAAGATCAACGCCCTTTGACACGATCTTGACCGGCGCGGTGACCACCGCACCGACCGCGCTGGCGATGCAGCCGCCGGGCAATATGAGCAGTGCCGGGATGACAAACACACGTAGCTTCATGTTGGTCTCTCCCGACGCAGCTCATCAAGAGCTCGACCCTGCGACAAACTGGCTGAGCGGTTGCTGAACCGTTATTTCATCAGATCGACGATGAAGGCGCGGATTTCCGTGCCGATGTCATCGCGCTCCAGCGCGACCGCTATATTGGCCTGCACATAGCCTGCCTTCGATCCGCAATCATAGCGCTTGCCGGCAAAGGTCACGGCATGGAACGGCTGTGTGCCGATCATCCGCGCCATTGCATCGGTCAGCTGGATTTCACCGCCCGCGCCCTTTTCCTGATCTTTCAGCGTCGTCATGACCTCAGGCTGCAGAATGTAACGGCCTGATATGATCAGGTTGGACGGCGCGTCCGCCTGTTTCGGCTTTTCGACCAGACCCATAACTTCGGTGATATCTCCATCGCGCGTGCCCGGTGCGATCACCCCGTAGCTCGACACCTGTTCGTGCGGCACTTCCAGCACGCTGAGCAGATTGCCGCCCAGCCTGTTGTAGGCCTCGACCATCTGCTTCATGCAGCCGGGCGATCCGACCATGAACTCGTCGGGCAGAAAAATCGCGAACGGTTCATCGCCCACGATATCGCGCGCGCACCAGATCGCATGGCCAAGGCCCAGCGGCTCCTGCTGGCGCACATAAGCGCAATTGCCGGGACTCAGCCGCGTCGGCTCAAGCACGTCGAGCGACTTGCCCCGGTCCGTCATCGTCTTTTCCAGCTCATAGGCGATGTCGAAATGGTCTTCGATGGCATTCTTGCCGCGTCCGGTGACGAAGATCATCTGCTCGATGCCCGCCTCACGGGCTTCATCGACCGCATATTGGATCAATGGCCGGTCAACGATCGGCAGCATTTCCTTGGGGATCGCCTTGGTGGCGGGCAGGAAGCGGGTGCCCAGGCCAGCGACGGGGAAGACGGCTTTGCGGATCGGTTTCATTGGCCAAGCTCTTGCCCCCCGACCGATGTATCGTCAAGGGTATTGGGTCAAACACAATGGCCTCAGATCAGGCCTTCACGCGTGCTGCAAAACTCTTGCGCAGCTTCTGCAGCTTGGGCGGGATGATCGCGAGGCAATAGGGATTGCGCTGGCCTTCACCGTTCCAATATTCCTGATGATAATCCTCGGCCGGATACCAGGTTGTCGCCTCTTCAATCGTCGTGACGATGGGTGCGGGCCAGCTTGCCTGATTGCGACTCATCGCAGCTTCGGCCTCGACCTGCTGCGCGGCATCGAGCGGGAAGATCGCCGAGCGATACTGGGTGCCGACATCATTGCCCTGACGGTTGAGCTGGGTCGGATCGTGCGTGGCGAAAAAGATATCGAGCAGATCGGCATAGCTCAGCTGTTCGCGGTCAAAAGTGACGCGGATCGCCTCGGCATGGCCGGTGGTCCCGGCGCACACCGCCTTGTAGGTCGGGTTCTCGACATGGCCGCCAATATA
>NZ_JBGTFM010000351.1:0-1768 GCF_041747255.1 Blastomonas sp.
TGAGGTTCGTGACAGCAACATGCTGTATGGCAAGGCACTGGGCAAGGCGGGGGACCAGACCGCCAACCAGTTTCTCGTCCACGCGCTGCGCAGTCAGCGACCTGAAGACGGCATCCTGTCAGAGGAGAGCAGCGATACGCACGACCGCCTTGCGAAGGGGCGCGTTTGGATCATTGATCCGGTAGACGGAACCCGTGAGTACGGGGAAGGCAGGGCTGATTGGGCAGTGCATGTCGGGCTGGCTATCGATGGCGCGGCAGCCTTAGGGGCAGTGGCACTTCCCGGTCTTGATGGCGGGATGGTGCTGCAGTCCGATAAGCCTTGTGTACCTGCGCCGGTCCGCCATCCGCCTCGCCTGGTGGTAAGTCGTACGCGGCCTGCGTCCGAGGCGGTCGCTGTGGCTGCGGCGCTTGGTGGCGAGCTCGTGCAGATGGGTAGTGCAGGCGCAAAGGCCATGGCTGTCGTGATGGGTCATGCCGAAATCTATCTTCATTCGGGAGGGCAATATGAGTGGGATAGCTGCGCTCCGGTGGCAGTCGCTCGCGCGCATGGCCTGCACTGTACCAGGATCGATGGCAGCCCGCCTGTGTACAACTGTCCAAACCCGTGGATGCCTGACCTGCTTATCTGTCGCCCTGAGTTTGCTGAGCCGGTGCTGGCGCACCTTCGAACGATGATAATCGCGCGTTAGGGTTCAGGACGAGACATGGACCTAGGCTATTCCGTTGCCGGAATGTTTGTCGGCTTTCTGGTCGGCCTTACAGGCGTGGGTGGCGGGTCGTTAATGGCGCCGATCCTGATACTATTCTTCGGCTTCAGTCCGGCGGTTGCCGTAGGCACAGATCTTTGGTTTGCGGCCATTACCAAGACCGTAGGTGGCGCAATCCATCATCGTGTTGGATCGCCCGATTGGCAGATCGTCAGGCGATTGATGCTGGGGAGCCTTCCGGCTGCCGGCGTCACGCTGCTATGGCTCGCACTCTTCCATGAAGGACGACTGGAGTCAGGCTTTCTCCTGCACCTGCTCGGGGGGGCATTGTTTGCTGTTGCGCTCGTTATGCTGTTGAAGCCGCGCTTGGGGCCGATCATGGCCATATTCCGGAACAAGATGGGCACATCGATGCGCCAGCGACAGCTGGTCGCAACAATTGTCGGAGGTGCAGCAGTAGGGGTACTTGTCACGCTCACCTCGGTGGGTGCCGGCGCCGTTGTGGCAGTGCTCCTGGCACTGGTATACCCCATGCGGCTAGGGGCCAGGACCATTGTCGGAACTGACATAATCCATGCGGTGCCCCTGACGCTGCTTGCGGCAATGGGCCATAGCTGGCTGGGGAACGTCGATTTCTGGTTGCTTGTCAGCCTGCTTCTGGGGTCAGTGCCAGGCATCGCGGTGGGATCGCTGACCGCCGGAAAAGTCAATGATGACCTGGTCCGTTACGCATTGGCGGCCATGTTGATCGTGTCAGCCACCAAAATGGTTACCAGCTAGCGAGCAATGCAGAATCTCAGGCGTATTCTTCGATGAGTCCGGGGCGAACCCAATAGGCGATTGCGCCGGCATGGAGCGCTGCGCGCGCATACCAGCACATCGTCGTGAATGACCTCTCCAACCCGCGCCACCGCTCGCTCGACTATCTGCCCGAAGTTCGCTCAACGCTCATATTGCCGCTCGCCTCAAAAGACGAGTTGCTCGGCATTCTGGTCATTTTTTCAGTTCAGATCAACTACTTTGGGCCAGATGAAATTCGCCTGTTCACCCTGCTGTCAC
>NZ_JBGTFM010000352.1:0-4777 GCF_041747255.1 Blastomonas sp.
CATCATCACACCACCAAATTAACCAGCCGGTCGGGCACCACGATCACCTTACGGATCGCCGCGCCGTCAAGGCTACGCTGCACCTTGTCAGATGCGAGCGCAAGCCTCTCCAGCTCTTCGTTGGGCAGGCCCTTGGCGACCGTCAGCTTATCGCGCAGCTTGCCCTTGATCTGCACCGCGATGGTCACCTCGTCCTCGACCAGCAGCGCCGGGTCGACATCGGGCCAGCTGGCGTCGGCGATCAGGCCGTCCCCTTCGAGCATCGCCCACGCCTCTTCGGCGATATGCGGCACCATCGGCGCGACCAGCCGGGCGAGCGCGCGAGTGGCGGCATTGCGGCTGGCGCTCGGCGCGGCCTTTTCGATGGCATTGGTCAGCTCGTAGATTTTCGCAACCGCCTTGTTGAACGCCAGCGCCTCGATGTCCTTGCCGATCAGGTCAATCGACTGGTGCAGCTTGCGGTCGAGTGACTTGTCTTCGCCCTCTGCTGGCTCAACCGCGCTGAACACCCGCCACAGCCGCTGCACGAAGCGCCAGCAACCCTCAATCCCCGATTCGCTCCAGGGCAAATCGCGCTCGGGCGGGCTATCCGACAACATGAACCAGCGCACCGCATCGGCACCGTACTGATTCACAATCTCATCGGGATCGACGACGTTCTTCTTCGACTTCGACATCTTCTCGATGCGGCCTTCATGGGCTCGTTTCCCGGAAGGTATGTGGGTGAGAATGCCATCACGCATCTCAACGTCAGATGGCGCAACCCACGTTTGAGTTTCGACAAAATCAACACCCAACTCCCTGCGTTCCTCTTCGGACGCTGGACGCGGAAGGCTTGCCCAAAACGACTGATGCGTCACCATGCCCTGCGTGAACAAGCTGGCGAACGGCTCGGTCACATCCAGCTTGCCAATTCGCGCCAAAGCCCGCGTCCAGAAGCGCGCGTAGAGCAGGTGCAGGATCGCGTGTTCGACCCCGCCAATATACTGGCCGACGGGCAGCCATTTGGCGACCTCGTCGCGGTCGAAGGGCTTGGCCGATGGCTGGCTGGCAAAGCGCAGGAAATACCAGCTCGAATCAACGAACGTGTCGAGCGTGTCGGTCTCGCGCACCGCATCCGCGCCGCATTGCGGGCATGCCACATGCTTCCATGTCGGGTGCCGCGCCAGCGGATTTCCGGGGATATCGAAGCTGACATCCTCGGGCAAAATCACCGGCAGCTGATCCTTGGGCACGGGCACGACGCCGCAGGCATCGCAATGGATGAACGGGATCGGCGTGCCCCAATAGCGTTGCCGCGACACGCCCCAGTCGCGCAGGCGCCACACCGTGGTGCCGGTGCCCCAGCCTTCGGATTCGGCGCGCGCGATCACCGCCGCCTTCGCCTCATCGGCGCTCATGCCGTCAAGGAACTGCGAATTGATAATGCGACCGGGGCCGGTATAGGCCTCGTTGTGGATCGGCGCGGCTTCCTCGCCTTCCAGCGCCACGACGCGGGTAACCGGCAGCATATATTTGCGCGCGAAATCGAGGTCGCGCTGGTCGTGCGCGGGCACGCCAAACACCGCGCCGGTGCCGTATTCCATCAGCACGAAATTGGCGACGAACACCGGCAGTTCCCATGACGGGTCGAGCGGGTGGATGGCCTTGAGGCCCGTATCCAACCCACGCTTTTCCTGCGTTTCCAGCTCGGCAGCGGACGTACCGGTGCGGCGGCATTCACCCAAAAACTTCTGCAACTCTTTATCGGTTTCACCCAATGCCATTGCCCATGGATGATCGGCAGCCAAAGCAACAAAGCTGGCCCCAAATATAGTATCCGGGCGAGTCGAATATACTTCTATGAACTTCGGTTCGGGAAACTCGGTTGGTGCGCCAGGGATTACCTCTTTGAAGTGCAGTGGGGGGTTCTTTATCTGAAATTTAAACGTCAGCCCCTGCGACTTGCCGATCCAGTTCTCCTGCATCGCGCGCACCTTGTCGGGCCAGCTTTCAAGCGTGGTCAGCCCGTCGAGCAGCCCATCGGCAAAGTCGGTGATCTTCAAAAACCATTGGCTGAGTTTGCGCCGCTCCACCAGTGCGCCCGAGCGCCAGCCGCGCCCGTCGATGACCTGTTCGTTGGCGAGCACGGTGTGATCCACCGGGTCCCAGTTGACCGCGCTTTCCTTGCGATAAACAAGGCCAGCAGCATACAGATCAAGGAACAGCGCCTGTTCGTGGCCATAATAATCGGGGTCGCAGGTCGCCAGTTCGCGGCTCCAGTCGAGCGCGAAGCCGAGGCGCTTCAACTGCTTGCGCATCGCCGCGATATTATCGCGGGTCCAGCCACCCGGATGCACGCCCTTTTCCATCGCGGCGTTTTCCGCCGGCATGCCGAACGCATCCCAGCCCATCGGGTGCAGCACTTCGCAGCCCTGCATCCGCCGATAGCGCGCGATGACGTCACCCATGGTGTAATTGCGCACATGGCCGATGTGGATGCGGCCCGATGGGTAGGGAAACATCTCAAGCACATAGGCCTTTGGTTTGGCGCTGTTGCTGTCGGCCTTGAATGTCTGGCGCTCATCCCACACCGATTGCCAGCGGGCATCGGCGGCGAGCGGATTGAACCGCGTCTGTTCGCTCATGTCTGGCCTCTTGGCTTAAAGGCCGGTCATTCGCGGATGGCGGACTGGCGCAAATCGCGCGCCTTGGTGAGGATGATTTCCTCAAGCGACTGCACGGTCGCGGCGCGCACCGGCGCATCGACCCATTGGCCCGCCTGGCTGACCTGACGGCTGGCGGCAACGCGCAGCGCATCGGCGCGCAAATCCTGATCCAGTATCGACACGGTCACCTTCATCCGCTCGCTCGGGGTTTGCGGGTTGGTGTACCAGTCGGTGACAATCACCCCGCCGGCGCTGTCCGCCTGCAGCAGCGGCATGAAGGACAGGGTATCGAGCGACGCGCGCCACAGATAGCTGTTCACACCAATCGTCGTCACCTGGCTGGCGGCGATGTCAGACTTTGGCCGCTCGCGTCCGCCACAGGCCGATAGCAGCGCCAGGGCGCCGACTGCGCAGATCGCGGCGCGGGCGATAGGGAACACGGACATGGCGGCTTTCCTTCGTTCGAATGCTGGAAATCAAGCGACTCCTATAGATGCTTTACCGCCATGGGCAAGCGCTTGCGCATGGCGTCAGGCGTTCATCGAAACGCAAGTTTGGCCACGTTATCATGCGAGGTGTTTGAGATATATCCGTGGCTGCCCGAGCATCGGCTGTTGAATGTTTGCAACGGTTATAAATTATTTCGCAAAACTGACTTGCGAATCGAGATTCTGTGAAAAATTGTGATAATGATCATTGTGCAACGTTTGGGTCGAGAAGCATTATGGCGTCCGGAGTGAAAAACAGGTTGGCAATGTTCGGGCTTTTGCTCGGCGGCGCAGCCTTGGCTCCGTCGATTGCTCTGGCGTTTTCGTCCGGTTTTGATTCGCAGCCCGTCTCGATTGAGGCGCGCGGCGCGATCGGCTCTTTCACGCCCGCTTCGGTTGATCCACGGCTTGCCGACAAGTTGAAATTTTCGGCACTGCGCGGCGACAAAATGTTCCGCTTTACGCCCGCTGCAACCGAGGCGCGCGGTAGCCGTGCACTCACCATCGCGGTGCGAATCAGGCCCGATGCTGCCAAGGCAATCAATATCCGGCCCGACATTGCGGGCGAGCCAGGCCAGAGCGCCAGCATCGTGCAGATCACCCCGACGGCGTTCAGCCTTGGCGTCGCCAAGGGTTTCCAGAAGTTTGCGCTGCCTGCCAGCATCCGCCAGCCGGATGATGCGCTGCCCGATCTCAGCGAACTTGGCCGTGGCACCTCCGCTCGCAAGAGCCGGTTCAGCCCGCGGATAGAGCTTGATCAGGCCGAAGCCCCGGTCGTGCGCGCGACGCGTCCGTTGACCGACCAGAGCGCATTTTCGCTGGATGTCGGCGGGGCCTATAAGGTGACCCGCAATCTCGACGTGACCGCTGGCATCCGCCTGCGCAGCGAGCAGGACCGCCTTGGCGCATTGACGAACGACCAGTTCGACAGCCAGGCGGTTTACGTTGGAACAGAATTCCGCTTCTGACCGATTGCCATTGGCGGCCCCCGCGTACTGCCTTGCAGGTGAACGGCCGCCTGCTCAAGCACTGGCACATCTCATGCCCTTGGTGCTTGGTGTACGCGTGATTTGCGTGTGTTGGAGAGCGGTTGTCTCTCCCGGCACCCAAATCTTCGCTCTATCCCGACGACGGCTTTCTGCCTGTCCAGTGTAAAAGTTGCCGTTCTGGAGACGACCCCGTAGCGGACATCATCGATGCTTAAACGTCCAACTTCGATCTTGGCCAGGTTCGCCGTTGAACAGGTATTTGATGTCGTCAATCGCTCCATCTGGCCGAATCACGAGTTCGCGTTCGTTGATGAAATCAATCTGCATGACGCTGCCAGTATTTGAGGCTTCCCAGATGAGCGTCAGTTTGTCACCGGGCTCAAGTTCAAAGCACTCCGGCCATGGCTCGACCGAGACGTAGATCGGACCGTCCTTACTATTGGTGAAAGTCTTGCTGAGTGCGAGCCATTGGCTGCAAGATAGCAGTCAATCCAAGCAGATGACAATGGCAGCTAACCACCCGATTGTGTTGAAAAACCCGCCGCTGAGATCGAGGCTGGTGCCAGCTTAGGCGTAGTTTGGAGGTCTCGTCCCCGCTTATGCAGGCGCTGGGGTGGCTGGCATCGGGATCAGCTTGGCCATTTTGCGGAGG
>NZ_JBGTFM010000353.1:0-2693 GCF_041747255.1 Blastomonas sp.
GCCGGACTTGAATCGCGTAGCCCGCAGCGTGTCGTGCTCAGCCACAAGCTCGCGCCGGAGGGCTGGACAGGCATCGGTGCGCCTGAGGAGATCGCCACGCTCGCCGGGGTCGATTGGCTTTTGGTCGAGGGCGGCGCGGAGACCGCTGCGGCGTTTCTGCGCGCCGGGCTGGTGGACCAGCTGCTGCTCTATCGCGCGCCCAACCTGCTTGGTGCGGGCATGGCGGCGCTGGGCGATATCGGGCTGGCCGATCTTGCCGCTGCGCATCGCAGGTGGCGGCTGACCGACACGCGGATGCTTGGCATTGACCGGATGGAAAGCTACCAGCGCATAGACGCGGCGTATCTGGCATAAGCTCCCGCAGTCCAAAGCAAGGCAGGATTACGCATGTTCACCGGCATCATCACCGACATCGGCACCATCACCAGCGTCGAACAGCGCGGCGACCTGAACGCCCGGATCAGCTGCGGCTATGCGATGGATGGCGTCGCCATTGGCGCATCGATTGCCTGCTCGGGCGCGTGCCTGACCGTAACCGGCAAGGGCGATGACTGGTTTGCGGTCGATATCAGCGCCGAGACGCTGGCCAAAACCGCGCCCGGCCGCTGGACACAAGGCGGCCGTCTCAACCTTGAGCGGGCGCTCAAGATCGGCGATGAGCTCGGCGGGCATATCGTCACCGGCCATGTCGATGGGGTGGGGCGAGTTGTGGATGTCGCACCGGTGGGCGATTCGACCAGCCTCACCATTGCCGCCCCCGCGGCGCTTGCCGGATATATTGTTGAAAAAGGCTCGATCACCATCGATGGAGTCTCGCTGACGGTCAACAGCCATGAAGATCAGGCCGATGGCGCGCTGCATTTCGGGCTGAACATCATTCCGCACACCGCATCGGTGACCAGCCTGGGCGCGCTGCAGGTGGGCGATCCGGTCAATCTGGAGATTGATGTGCTGGCGCGTTACCTGATGCGCATGAAGCAGGTTTCCAACATCAGCGTGTGATCGCCAGATTGACAATCACACGCTGATGTGAGATTTCCGCAGACAGAGACCATCTGCGGGAGTGTTAATCCATGTCGACCCAATTGATCGAACGGATCGTGGACCTTATTGAATCGGGGCAGGAAAGCCGTGCCGGGCTGGCGCGCGCGGCCGGGTTGCACGCAAATTCGCTGCGCAAGCTGGGCGAGGCGGACTGGAACCCAACGGCAGACACGCTCGGCAAGCTTGAACGCTATCTGTCGCGCGATCCGGCGGGTGTGATGGCGAGCGCCGAGGAAATCATCAACGAGGCGCGCAATGGCCGGATGTACATTCTGGTCGATGATGAGGACCGCGAGAACGAGGGCGACCTGATCATCCCCGCGCAGATGGCAACGCCCGACGCGATCAACTTCATGGCCAAGTACGGGCGCGGGCTGATCTGCCTGGCGCTCTCAAAGCAACGCGTTGACCAGCTCGGCCTCAACCTGATGGCGCGGCACAACGGCACCCGGCACGAAACCGCGTTCACCGTCTCGATCGAGGCGCGCACCGGGGTCACCACCGGGATCAGCGCGGCCGACCGTGCGCGCACCGTCACTGTCGCGATTGACGCCAGCAAGGGGGCAGACGAGATTGTCACCCCCGGCCATGTCTTCCCGCTGGTCGCACGTGAAGGCGGCGTGCTGGTCCGCGCCGGGCACACCGAGGCAGCGGTTGATGTGTCGCGGCTCGCGGGGCTCAACCCTTCGGGTGTGATCTGCGAGATCATGAACGATGATGGCACCATGGCGCGGCTCGATGACCTGATCGAGTTTGCGCACGTCCATGGCCTCAAGATCGGCACCATCCGCGATCTCATCGCGTACCGCCGCTGCCATGACCATCTGGTTGAAAAGCGCGCCGAGGCCCGTTTCAACAGCCGCTGGGGCGGCGACTGGAAAGTGCTGACCTATTACAACAAGGCGACGCGCGATGAGCAGCTGGTGCTGCAAAAAGGCCATGTCGATCCCGACAAGCCCACTTTGGTGCGGATGCATGTCGCCAACTATTTCTCTGACATGTTCGGCGAATCGGGTCCGCGCGCCAATCTGCTGCCGCGCGCGATGGAGATGATCGGCGAGCAGGGCGCTGGCGTGGTTGTGCTGCTCAACCGCCACGCCCCCGATGGCATGAGCCGGGCGATCCGCAAGATGGCGGGTGAAGCCGTGCCCGATATGGAGGAGCTGCGCGATTATGGCGTTGGCGCACAGATTTTGACCGAGCTTGGGGTGCACGATATGGTACTGCTCACCAATTCGCATCACAGTCTGGTGGGGCTTGACGGCTATGGCCTGTCGATCGTCGGCGAACGCGCGATTGCAGTGGATTGAACGAGGTTATTCGGCAGCGACCGCTGCTTGCTCAGCCTCTTCTGATGCTGCTGCCAGCAACCGCTTTTCCAGCGTTCTCAACCGCGCCTTGCTGTCTACCTTCCCGCCCAGCAGGTCGGTAACATAAAAGGTATCGACCGCGCGCTCGCCATAGGTCGCGACATGCGCGCTGTGCACGATCAGCTTCTGGTCGAACAGCGCGAAGGCGAGCCGGTAGAGCAGCGCGGGGCGATCACGCGCGTTGACCTCGATCACCGTAAAGCGGTTCGATGCCTTGTTGTTGACCAGCACCAGCGGCGCGATGTCGAACGCATCGGCGCGCGGACGCGCGGCCGGGCG
>NZ_JBGTFM010000354.1:0-6106 GCF_041747255.1 Blastomonas sp.
GCGCCATTGGTTGGCGCGGTCACCACCTTGCCGCCGGCTGCGTTCTCCTCGTTCACGGCTAGCGCCCACAGGTTGACCCAGTCGATCACGGTCAGCGGATCAGACAGCATCCGTTCCTGCCGCGCCATCAGATGCGCCATGATCAGCGGCGCACGGCGCTTGACCCGGAGGCCACCGGGCAGCTCACCACCATTGCGGATACCGCGCTCGATGCAGGCCGACATCGCGTCGGCAATTTCGGCCAGCCCTGCGGACAATGCGTCAGTACTGTGCGCTGCCAGTTCATTGGCGCGGGTGATCTCGGCGATGCTGAGGCCCGTATCGCTGGCGATGCGCAGCAGATCGGCGCCCGAGCAGAACACGTGAGGAGGGTCCCACAGACCATCGCCCGCAGGCGCGTTGGCGCCGGTCTCATCCTGATCGACCACTGCGCCGCCGCCGACCGAGAAAAAGTTGCGCTGGTCGATCACGCTGCCGTCGGCTGCAAAAGCAGTGAAGGTCATCGCGTTGGAATGATAATCGAGCCGTTCGCGCTGCAGGAACAACAGGTCTGCCGATTCATCAAAACCGATTATCTGGTGGCCTGCCAGACGCAGCACGCGCTCGGCGCGGATGGTCTCCACCAGCCGGTCGGCGCTGTCTGGGTCGCAGCTGCGGGGTTCTTGCCCCGACAGCCCCAGCAGGATGGCGCGGTCGCTGGCGTGGCCCTTGCCGGTCAACGCCAGTGATCCATAAAGCCGGGTCTCGATCCGCACGACCTGCGCGAGATGCCTCGCATCGGTGAGCCGCGCGACAAAGCGGTTCGCCGCCACCATCGGTCCCATGGTGTGCGAACTCGACGGCCCAATGCCGATCTTGAACAGATCAAAGACCGATGCGACCATGATGCGTCATCCCTTGGGTTTGGCTCATGGCTGCTTGCCATCACGCAGCAGATAGCGCTGCCAGAAGGCCAGCGTCGTCCAGAACAGAAAGTCGCCGTTTTCCTTGCGGCGAAAGCCATGGCCTTCGTTGCGCGCCAGCAGGTGCCACGCGATGCCGCCGCGTGAACGCACCGCATCGATGATCTGGTCAGCCTCGCTGGCGGGGACGCGCGGATCATTGGCGCCGGTGACGACCAGCAGCGGCATTTTCAGCTCATCGACGCGCGCCAGCGGGCTGATCGCCTCCAGCTTGGCGCGCTGTTCCGGGATGCGTTCGTCGCCATATTCGACGCGGCGAAGATCACGGCGGTATTCCTCGGTATTTTCAAGAAAGGTGACAAAGTTCGAGATCGCCACGATGCAGCTTGCCGCGTTGAACTGGCGCGCGTAGCGGATGGCGCTGGCATAGCACATATAGCCGCCATAGCTGCCACCGGTGACGCCAAAGCGTTTGGCATCGAGCGTTTTGTATTTGGCCAGCCGGTCAAGGAACGCGCCGATGTCCTTGACCGAATTCTCACGACGGAACGGGCCGTTATCAAGGCTGACGAAGCGTTTGCCAAAGCCGGTCGATCCGCGCACGTTGGGGTAGAACAAGGCAATGCCCAGTTCGTTGACCAGATAATTGTTGCGCCCGATAAAGCCCGCGGTCGCCTGACCCTCTGGCCCGCCGTGGATCGACATGATCAGCGGACGTTTTCCCGGGTGGCGCACCGGGTCGGGGCGATAGAGCAGACCGGATATCGGCTCGCCGTCAAAGCTCTTGATCTCGACCAGTTCGGGCAGAACATTGATTGCCGGGTCCAGCCCCCCGGTTTCGCTCTCGGTCCAGCGCGTGACCGCCAGCGTTGCCGGGTCAAGGCTGTAGGCATCGCCCGGTGTCTGATTGGAATAGACCGTGAACCCCAGGGTCCCCCAGGGCGCAAAGCTCATCCGCGCACCGATATCGCCGGGCGGCAGGCCGGTCACCGCGCGGGCGATGCCGCTTGCGACATCATAGATGTAAAGTTTTGAAAAGCCTGCCTCGTTCACAACATAGGCGATGGTGTCACCATCCTTGCTGATCGCAAAACTGCTGATATCCCAGCGTCCGCCATCGATCATCGGAGTGAACACGCCGGTGCCAGTGTCGAGGATGCCCAGCCGCTGCACATCGGAATCGCGGTCGCACGATACCCACAGCCGTCCGTCCGGGGCGAAGGCGAGATTGCCATAAGCGACCTGCACGGTGTCGCGGGTCACCTGCCGGATGGCGCCGCTTTCGACATCGATGATGTGCAACTGGCTATCGGTCACCGAGATATAATTGAACACCAGCAGATCGCGGTTGTTGGGGGCGAAATCGATTGCTGCCCAGCCGCCGCTTTCGGTCGCCATCAGCATCCGAGCGGTCTTGGGATCGCGCGGGTCGGTCACGTAGATGTCGTTGTAGATGCCGGTGCGCTGATTGCTGGCATAGGCGAGCAGCTTGCCGTCCTTCGACCATGGCCCCAGCGCATGGCGGCTCTTGCCATCGGTGAGCAGCGTCAGGCGGCCCTTGTCGAGCGCATAGATCTGCGCAACCTCGTTGCCGCCTGCGTCCTTTTCCACCAGCAGCATTGATCCATCGGGCGACCATGATCCGTTGGCGACCGGCTCTTCCTCAAAGCTGATCTGCTGCCGCGCGGCTCCTGCGCTGCGCACCTGGTGCAACTGCGCGACATTGGCAAAGCGTGTGGTGATCAGCATCGAACGGTCAGCCGGGTTCCAGCCGACAAAGCCTGCGGTGCGAAATTCCAGATAGGGCCGCGTCTCGCTGGCCAGGGTTTGCGGGATTGGCGGAATGCCATCAGCAAGCATCGCAGCAGGGGGCGCGATGGGAAATGGCGTATCGACCTCTTCGGCCTGCGCGGCTGTGGCCAGCGTCATCAACGCGGCGCTGGCGGCCAGACAGCCCCATGCCATCCCTGTCAGCCTGCGCATCTGTTCGCTCTCCCGTTGTTATTGCATGTTCCTCTATGGATGCGCGCGGCGCAATGCAATTGCTGGCTAGGCATTGCTGCGTGCGGACCCTAGAAGCCGGGCGCATGGCAACCGCTGTTTCCGTTTCTGAACGCGCACCTTTTGTGTTGTTGGACGATGCCCGGACCACAAGGGCGAGCGCGGCGCGGCTTTATTCTGATCCGGTCGAGTGTCTGAGCGCGCGCACCGGTGATGAACTGCACGATATGCTCGACCGGTTGCGCGACGCGCAACGCGATGGGCTCTACGCGGCCGGATATCTCGCCTATGAGGCTGGCTATGCGCTTGAGCCACGGCTCGCCCCCTTGCTCGACGCGCTGCCGCCGATGCAGCTGGGCTGGTTCGGGCTGTTTGCAGGTCATGAGACTCTTGATCCCGGCGCAGTCGATGGCTGGCTTGCCGGGCAGGGCTGTGGGCGGTCGCCGCTCCTTGGCCCGGTGCGCCCGGCGTTCGATCAGACTGGCTACGCCCGGCGGTTCGAAGACGTGCGCGACGCGATAACACGCGGCGATATTTATCAGGCGAACCTCACCTTCCAGAACACGGCCGCATTTTCCGGCGATCCGCTGGCATTGTATCGCGCGCTGCGCAGCCGTTCGGCGGCGGGCTATGGCGGGGTGATCTTCGATGGCGCGGACTGGCTGCTCAGCCTTTCGCCCGAGCTGTTCTTTACCCTGTGCGATGGCACGATCACGGCTCGTCCGATGAAGGGCACCGCGCCGCGCTCTCCTGGCCCGGCAGCGGATGCAGCGGCTGCTGCGGCGCTGGCATCATCGGACAAGAACCGGGCGGAAAACCTTATGATTGTTGATCTGCTGCGCAACGACCTGTCGCGCGTCGCCGCGCCGGGCAGTGTGCGCGTCGACAATCTGTTCCGTATTGAAAGCTATCCCACCGTCCATCAGATGACCTCGACGGTGCGCGCCGACATAGGACCAGGGCAGGATGCAACCGATATCATCCGCGCGATCTTCCCATGCGGATCGATCACCGGCGCGCCCAAGATCAGGGCGATGGAGTTGCTGCAGGCCATCGAGCCCGAGCCGCGCGGCGTCTATTGCGGCACGATCGGCCGGATCGATCCGCCCAAAAACGGTTTGCCGGGTGATGCTGCATTCAATGTCGCGATTCGCACCTTGCATCTCACCGCGAAAAGCCAAAAGCTGCGGCTCGGGCTGGGCTCGGGCGTGGTCGCTGACTCGCAAGTTGATGACGAGTGGCACGAGTGCATGCTGAAGGGGGCGTTTTTGGACGGGGCAACACGGCAGTTTGATCTGATCGAGACGATGGGTTTCGATCCGGCGCACGGCATCGGCTGGCTGGAACTGCATCTTGAGCGCATGAAGGCGAGCGCAGCGGCGCTGGGCTTTTCGTTTGACCGCCACGCGGTGCGCAACGCGCTCAACCACGCCTGCTTCCACCTTGACGTGCCCACCAAGGTGCGGCTGTTGCTGTCTGCGAGCGGCGAGACCGCCATCGAGATGCGACCCGCCCCGCCCGCCTTTGATCGCCCGCTTGACGTGGTCGTGCGGAAAATGACACTTGGTGCCGACGATCTGAGACTGGCGCACAAGACCACCGACCGCAGCTGCTATGGTGCGCCGCGCGCCCGCGCCCGCGCTGAGCTGAATGCGGACGAAGTGGTGTTCGTGGACGCTAGCGGTGCAATTACCGAGGGCAGCTTCACCCATGTGTTTGTCGAGCGCGATGGCGTGCTGCTTACCCCGCCGCTTGATACCGGGTTGCTGCCCGGTGTGCTGCGCCGCGCGCTAATCGAGGAGGGCAGGGCACGCGAGCATCGGCTGACCCGCGATGATCTGGCAGGCGGGTTCTTCGTTGGCAACGCCTTGCGCGGGCTGATGCCCGCCCGGCTGATCGCTGAATAACCACGCTGGTCGAAGCCTCCCGGCGGCTCGTCGGTTGCTGAACGCGCGATTGTGCGCTGGTTCATAGCGGATAAACCGATCTCAGGCACATTGTCCGCACATCAGGCGGCAATGACTGGCTGATTCGACGAGGCAACGGTTGATACCGGCCTGCCTGTAACCAATATCCTGCGTGGCGCGAACTCCTCTGCAGGATCAGGACAAGAAGAGACCTAATGCGTATTTTAAAGACAGACCTGTTCCGCAACTTCATGGGTGGTTTCCTGATTGGCGCCATCGCCCTTTTCGCCATGCAACCGAATGACGACCGCGCCAAGATTGGCGAGCAGGTCGGCGCGTTGTTTGCCAGCATTGAAAGCCACAACGTCTGATGACCTTTCCGCGCGTCTTTTCCGGCCTTGTTATCGCAGGCGCTTTTGCGGCGGCTGTTCTGGTGGCACCGATGGGTGTCTCGCCGCTCGCCGCTGAAGAGCCCAAGATCATCCCGGCCCCCAAGCTCAAGGCGAGCGAACCGGCCAAGCAGCAGATTGCGATCTTTGCCGGAGGCTGCTTCTGGGGCGTCGAGGGCGTGTTCAGCCATATCAAGGGCGTCAAGAGCGCGGTGTCCGGCTATCATGGCGATGCCAAGGCCAATGCGACCTATGACAAGGTCTCGTCCGGCGCGACCCGCCATGCTGAAGCGGTGCGCATCGTGTATGATCCAGCTGTGGTGAGCTATGGCGAGTTGCTTCAGGTGTTCTTTTCGGTGGTTGCAGATCCCACCACGCTGAACCGGCAGGGGCCGGATACCGGCGCGCATTATCGCACCGCGCTGGTGCCCACCACCAAGGCGCAGGCGCAGGCGGCGAGCGCCTATATCATCCAGCTCGAACAGGCGGGCGCCTGGAAAAAGCGGATTGTCACCAAGGTCGAGCCGTTCAAGGCCTTCTATCCGGCCGAGACCTATCATCAGGACTTCATGTTCAAGAACCCGACGCATCCTTATATCCTGCGCTGGGACAAGGTGAAGGTCGACAATCTCAAGCGCACCTTCCCGGCGATCTACGCGGCCAAACCTGTGCGCGGATAGGCGCTTGCATCATTGCATCGCGCGGCCATGCAGCCTAAATAGCCATGCATGGCACCGGCAGAACAACACGCCCATCGGCACACAGAACATCATGGCCATGATCTGGCCGCCGCTGCGCAGGCCGCGCTGGTTCAGGCGGGCGAGCAATGGACCGATATGCGCGCGTCAATCTTTGACAGCCTTGCCGGGGTCACTAAGCCTGCATCGGCTTATGACATCGCTGATCT
>NZ_JBGTFM010000355.1:0-1740 GCF_041747255.1 Blastomonas sp.
GGTCTGCATAAGGAACAGCCTGCGAGACTGAGACGCCATCATTCAGATGCAGTTCGCGTGGGCGACCGTCATCATACAACCGGTATGTGATGTCTGCATTCTGTTGGATTTCGACAAGGCTGACGCCCGCACCGATGGCATGCACCGTGCCGGCGGGAATGTAGTAAAAGTCTCCGGCCTGCACTGGCTTCCAGTCCATCAGCGCCTCGATCTCGCCGCTCAGCGCGGCGGCGCTCAGTTCCTCACCGGACAGGGCACATGTGGTGCCGATGCCCAGCACCGCGCCAGGCTCTGCATCCAGCACCAGCCAGCATTCCTCTTTGCCGCTGACCAGCCCCCGGGCATGCGCCTGCGCATCGCTCGGGTGAACCTGGATCGACAGCTTCTCGCTGGTGAAAAGAAACTTGACCATCAGCGGCAGCGCTGGGCCGGTCTCAGGCTCAAACCAGAGTTCGCCAATCTGTTCGGTTCCCGGATTGACAAACGGATGCGGCAACACGCGTCGACCCCAAGGCTTTGCCACATAGCGTGTGGTCAATTTCATCGTTTCACGTCCATGAGCTTGCGTTCCCAGGCGAGCGCGTGGCGCACAATCATCTCAAGATCATCATGCTGCGGGGTCCAGCCAAAGCGACTACGAATCGCATTGCTGTCAGCAGTCAAAGCGGCCGGGTCACCGGCGCGGCGGCCGGCGACCTTTCGCTCGATCTTCAGGTTTGTAACCCGGTCGACCGCATTGAGCACTTCGAGCACCGAATAGCCATGACCATAGCCGCAGTTGAGCGTGTGCGAGCTTGCCGGGTCGGATATCAGATGTTCAAGCGCGAGCACATGCGCGTGGGCCAGATCGCTGACATGAATGTAATCGCGCACCCCGGTGCCGTCGGGCGTATCGAAATCTGTGCCGAACACTGCAACGTGATCGCGCTTGCCCAGCGCCGCTTCGACCGCGACCTTGATCAGATGGGTCGCTCCTGCGGTGGACTGGCCGGTGCGCGCGCGCGGATCGGCACCTGCGACATTGAAATAGCGCAGCGCGCAATAATTGAAGTCATACGCGGCTGCGACATCGCGCAGCATCCACTCGGTCATCAACTTGGATGTGCCATAAGGATTGATCGGAACTTGCGGCGCAGATTCCATGATCGGGCCGTCGGTAGCGGGCGTGCCATAGGTCGCTGCGGTTGATGAGAAGATGTAATGCTTCACACCACCGGTGACCGCTGCTTCGATCAGCGCGCGGCTCTTGACCGTATTGTTGGCGTAGTATTTCAGTGGATCGCTGACCGATTCGGGGACAATAATTGAGCCTGCAAAGTGCAGGATTGCGCCAATGCTCTGGTCGCTGATAATCCGCGCCAGCAACGGGCCATCGGCGATGTCGCCTTCAAAAAACGCGACATCATCAGGAACAGCCCAGCGAAAGCCGGTGGTCAGATTGTCGATCACCGCAACCTGCCAGCCGGCATCGCGCAGCGCGAGCACGGCATGGCTGCCGATATAGCCTGCGCCGCCGGTCACCAATATGGTGCGGCGGTGCCTGAAGTCATCGAGCCTGGACGCCGCGTTGCTCAATGACCCGCCGCCTCACCTCGAACAAGCCCTGATGCGGCCAGTTGCTCATCGATCTGCGTCATCAGCCGTGCAAGGCCTTCTTCACTCTTTGCCTCGGCGCGAGCGACGAGCACATCCTGCGTGTTCGATGCCCGCAGCAGCCACCAGCCGTCGTCGGTGTTGACG
>NZ_JBGTFM010000356.1:0-2541 GCF_041747255.1 Blastomonas sp.
CACTCGCGGCGACCGGGGCCGACGGGATCGGGCTGTTCCGCACCGAATTCCAGTTCCTCGTCTCGTCCACGCTCCCGGCGCGTGAGCGGCAGACGCGACTCTACCGCGATGTGCTGGATTCGGCCGGCAGCAAGCCGGTGATCTTTCGCACCGTCGATATCGGCGGCGACAAGGCCTTGCCCTATCTCGACCATGACGAAAACGGCGACGAGGAAAATCCGGCGATGGGCTGGCGCGCGTTGCGCTTGGCGCTCGACCGCAAGGGCTTGATGAAGGCTCAGGCGCGGGCGTTGCTCGAGGCTGGCGCCGGTCGCACGCTCAATGTCATGTTCCCGATGGTTGCCGAGCCATGGGAGTTTGACGCGGCCAAAAAGGTGTTTGAAGACCAGCGCGCCTTCTTGAAGTCCCGCAAGAAAAAGATGCCCGACCGCATCCGCTATGGCGCGATGCTGGAGGTGCCCGCTCTCGCCGAAACGCTGGATATTCTTTGCCCCAATGTTGATTTTCTGTCGATCGGCACAAATGACCTAACGCAGTTCCTGCTCGCCGCTGACCGCGCGCACCCCAAGCTTGCCGAACGTTACGACTGGATCAGCGCGTCAATCCTGCGCTTTTTGCGGCGCGTTGTGCAGACTGTTGAGCCTTATGGCGTGGATCTGACCGTTTGCGGCGAAATGGGCGGCCGACCGCTGGAGGCACTGGCGCTGATTGGCATCGGTATCCGCCGCCTGTCGATCACTCCGGCGGCGGTCGGGCCGATCAAGGCGCTGGTGCACTCGCTCGATGTCGCTGCGGCGCAGCAAAAGCTGTCGGCGCTGCTTGCCGCGCCGCCTGCAGATATGCGTGCCGACTTGCTGCAATGGGCCACCGATCAGGGTGTCGAACTTGGCTGAACCGTTTGCGGGCGGGTCGGTTGTGCCCTCCAACGCTGAAACGTCTCCAAATTGACGCAAATATGTAAAATCGGCTCAAATGCTTGACTTTTGGACCGTATTATAGTTGTTATTCAAATTGCTGGCGGAACGAAAACATCCGTGCAAACGCCGGTGGGGAGCGTAGTAATGTCTAGCGAGACAGGCAGGGAAGACCGCGCGGCGTCCGCGAGTGAGCCGGATGCCGAGTTCACGTCTGTGGGCCAGCGGCTTGTGGCTGCACGGCAAACTCTGGACATGACCTTGCAGGATGTCGCAGCAAAAACGCGCATTCCTGTGCGCCATCTCCAGGCGATCGATGACGGCAAGCTGAAGTCCCTACCCGGGCGCACCTATGCCATCGGCTTTGCGCGTGCCTATGCGCGCGCAGTCGATGTGCCTGAAGAAGCCATTGCCGCGGCGGCGCGCACTGAACTGGGCGATCACTCAAGCAACCGGCCGCGCGATGCGCAGCAGTTCGATATCGATGAGCCCAGCAAGGTGCCATCGGCCCGGATTGCGTGGCTGGCGGCGGCGCTTGGTGCGGTCATCTTAATTTCAGGGTTTGGCATCTGGCGCACCTATTTCTTTCCAGGCGTTGATGTCGAGGAATTCGCGCAAGCGGCTGACACTGTCACTAATGATGCCACACCTGCTGCCCGCGGAGACGCGGCCAAGCGGCCAGATGCAAGTGAAACGCCTGCCAGCGGACCAGCGCCTGAAGCGAATGGTGAGGTCGTGTTCACCGCCACCGAAGACGGCGTCTGGGTCAAGTTCTACGATGTTCAGGGCACGCAGATGATGCAAAAGCAAATGGCGCTCGGCGAGCAATATGCCATCCCTGCGGATGCGAACGGACCGCAGATCTGGACCGGACGCCCCGATGCATTTGAGATTACGATCGGAGGCCGCCCGGTGCCGCCACTCGGGACTTCTGAGGTTGCGATCAAGGATGTGCCGGTCGGGGCGTCGGCCCTGTTGTCGCGCGATGTAGCGTCGCAATCGTCGACGCAGTCCCCGACTGAGGCAAATCCGGGCTAGATCTTTGGCACCCGCTCCGACCTGGCCGGGCTATCGCTAAAAAAAGTCCAGCGCATTGCTTTGATCTCGTCGGCGCGCGCCGTATAGCTTGGCGAAATTGCCTGCATGTCATGGAGAGTGAAAAATGGCCATTTGTGGTCCGGTTCCTGTTTCGCTGAGCGGATTTGCGCGACTCACGCGGGCTTGCGGCGCGTTGATGCTGGCAGCATCGGTTGTGGCGGTCAGCCCGGCATCGGCCCAGGCGACGTCAATTGAGCCGCGCGTCAAGAAGCTTGAAACTGAAATGCGCGCGGTGCAGCGCAAGGTCTTCCCCGGTGGTTCTGAGCGGTTTTTTGAGCCCGAGATCGCCGCGCCGCAGTCCGCGCCGTCGACTAGCGGGGTCATCGCCAGTGCGCCGCTGACCGATCTTTTGCAGCGGGTCGATACGCTGGAAAACCAGATTGCCCGGCTGACCGCGCAGGGTGAGGAGAACAGTTTCAAACTCGGCCAGTTCGAAAAGCGGCTGCTGGCGCTTGAAGTCAAGGCGGCCGAGGCGGCCGTTGCTGCCGAGCCAGTTGCGGCCCCGGTGGCAGGCACGTCTGGCGGCACC
>NZ_JBGTFM010000357.1:0-4060 GCF_041747255.1 Blastomonas sp.
GCCGGCTGCGCTGGGCATCACCGATGCACAAATCTCGCAAATCCAGGGTATCGGCCAGAGCGTCTACAATTTCGACACGCTCGGCGCTGCCGACGGGGTGGTTGAAAAGGACGACAAGGTTGTTGCCAAGATCGACTGGAACATCGCCGACGGTCACCGTGCCGCGTTCACCTATATCTATAACAAGGGCAACATTCTCGCTGGCCAGACGGGCATTGGCGCGCTGAACGCGACCAACCCCAATTTCTCGCTGCAGTCCAACAACTACACTCAGGGTGCGGAGAACCACTTCGGCGTATTCCAGCTGAACGACCAGTGGACCGACAGCTTCTCGACCCAGCTGCGTATTTCCTATTCAGATTATGTTCGCCTGCAGGTGCCCTTCGGTGCGCGTGAATTTGGCGAATTCCGCACCTGCCTTGCTCCGGCATCGACGCTCCCTGCTTTAACCTGCCCGGCAGGCACGCGCCAGTTGACCTTCGGCCCGGATATCAGCCGGCAAGCCAACGAACTGGACTCGCAGTCGCTTAACATCGAGTTCCAGGCTACGCTGCAGCTTAACAACCACACGGTGAAGCTGATTGCTGAACGTCGCATGCAGGACATTCGCAACCTGTTTGCCCAGCGCGTTTCGGGGGCATGGTATTTCGATTCGGTTGCTGATCTGCAGGGTCGCCGTGCCAACGAACTCGATATTGCCGTTCCGCTTCGCGGTGGCATCGACACCGTTACGGCAGAATTTGAAAACAACAGCTGGACCTTCGGTATCCAGGATACAGTGGATGTGACCGATACCCTTGTGGTCACCGCCGGTTTCCGCTGGGACCTGTTTGACACGCCCGATCGTCCGTTCGTCAATGATGCCTTCTTCAACCGCTTTGGCTTCACCAATGCCCAGACCTTGAACGGCCGTCAGCTGTTCCAGCCGCGCTTTGGCATGAACTGGAAGCCGACCGATCGCCTGACGGTGCGCGGTTCGGCGGGTCTGTTCGGCGGCGGCAGCCCGAATGTGTGGATTTCGAACAGCTATTCGAACCCGGGTCCGACGCTGGGCCGTGTTCAGGTGCGCCGCGTGCCGGGTGTTGGCGGTGCAGCCGACACCTTCACGATCAGCGGTCTGAGCGGTCTGTCAGCAGCCCAGCAGAATGCCATCGGTGCCGCAACGCTCAACAATGTATCGGGCGGGCCGGGCATTCCAGCCGAGTTGATCGCAGCGGTCCGCACCACCGGTACCGCCGCATCGCCGACCAACGCACTCGACCCGAACTTCAAAGTTCCTTCGCAGTGGCGCGTTTCGGGCAGCTTTGACTATATCGCGAACCTCGGCTTCCTGGGTGACGACTGGAACTTTGGTGCCGATGTTATCTGGTCGAAGGTGAATGACGGACTGACCTGGACCGATCTGCGCTCGGTGGCAACCGGCACCCTGCCCGACGGTCGTCCACGCTACAGCATCCTGCCTGGCCAGGGCGCTACCACCAACACCGACATCCTGTTGACCAACGATGGCCGTGGTCACAGCTGGAATATCGTCGGCCGGTTCGACAAGCGTTGGGACAACGGCTTCCGCCTCGCGGGTGCCTATACCTACCAGCGTGCCAAGGACACCAACCCCGGCACCTCGTCGGTGGCGTTCTCGAACTACACCAACACGGCAGTGATCGACCCCAATTTTGCGGCATTCGGCACATCAAACTACCAGCGCGATAATGCCTTCCGCATCACAGCTGGTTATGATGCACAGCTGTTCGGGGACAACACCACCCGCTTCGAACTGTTCTTTAACAGCCTGTCTGGCCAGCGGTTCAGCTATACCTTTGCTGATCAGGCTTCTGGGAACAACCGTTCGAACGTGTTCGGTGTGACCGGTAACAACACGCGCTACAGCTTGTATGTGCCGAACGTCGCCTCGCCAACTGCAGATCCGCTGGTAAGCTATGCGCCGGGCTTCGACTTTGCCGGGTTCCAGAGCTTTGTTCAGAATTCGGAGCTGAACAAGTTTCAGGGCCAGATCGCGCCGAAGAACATCGGCAAAAGCCCGCGTTACAACAAGCTCGACCTGGCGGTCCGTCAGGAAGTGCCGTTCGTGTTTGGCGGCAAGATCGAGTTGTCGATGGATATGGAAAACGTGCTCAACCTGATCGACTCGGATTGGGGCACTATCCGTCAGGTTGGCTTCCCGTATCTGGGCACGCTTGTGAACGTGACTTGCGCCAACGCGGCTTGCTCGCAGTATCAATATGCCAACCGGTCGGGCACGACCTTCCAGGCGCCGAACGAGGCCGTAAACCTCAACGGTTCGCTGTGGTCGATCCGCTTCGGTGCGCGCATCGTCTTCTGATCGCGCTGGCATAACCGCCTGAAGACAAGGGCGCGGTGGCTTTGCCTGCCGCGCCCTTTCTTTTTTGAGCGGTCGCTACTTTTGTGGGCTTGGCGTGGTGACAAGATCGCGCACCAGCCACAGCCGGATCGCGCTTGCCAGATTGGGCGGATCGTCGCTCGCGATTCGCGCGGCATCAATCTGTGCCACCAGCGCGTTAAGCGGCAACTCGCGCCCCTCTGCCGCCGCCCGCAGCAGGTCCCAGAACAATGGCTCAAGGCTGACCGAGGTCAGGTGCCCGGCAATGCCGATACTGCGCTTGACCGGGCCGCGATACAGGGCGCTGTCGTCAATCTGGCGCAGCGGATCATCCATGCGAGACGCGGCCCTGCGTGGTGGCGTCGATCAACAGGCAAATCCACCATCAATGGTGTGCATGGCGCCGGTGACGATGCCTGCTTCCGGCCCGGCGAGATAGGCAACCATGCCGGCGATCTCTTCTGGCCGGGCATAGCGCGGAATCGCCATGAAGCTGCGCAGTGCGTCGGCAAAATCGCCGTGTTCCGGATTCATATCGGTTGCTACCGGACCCGGCTGCACGACATTCACAGTAATGCCCTTGGGTCCCAGATCGCGCGCCATGCCGCGGGCCAGCCCCTGCATCGCCGCCTTGGTCATCGCATAGCCCGAAGCTCCAGTGACCGGCACAGCATCGGCGTTCACCGACCCGATGATGATGATCCGACCGCCATCGGGCATCGTCTTGGCCGCCTCGGCCGACGCATGATAAGGTGCGCGAACATTAAGATCGATCATCCGGTCGATCACGTCTGCCTCCCCTTCGCGGATATCGGCATAGACGAACACCCCTGCGCTGATGACGAGGATGTCGACAGGACTGACCGCGCGCACGGCTGCGATCACAGCGTCGCGGCTGACGCTGTCTGCCTGCAACGCGGTCGATCCGGTTTCGCTGGCCAGGGCATCTGCGGCGTCCTTTGACCCGGCATAGGTGAACGTGACCCTGCCGCCATCTGCCGCTAGCCTGCGGACAATCGCCGCGCCAATGCCCCGGCTGCCGCCCATCACCAAAATCTTTCTACCCTTCAATACGCCCATCATCACCCTCCAGGATTCTCCAAAACTGATGGAGACTATCTGCAGAATATGACAGCTGTGTATCAGCCACAACCTGGGTGTCAGGCAGGCGGATACAGCCGATTCATCTCGGCAATATTGTTCGCGATGATTTCCGTCAGCACGTCCATGTCAATCTGGTCGAGCCGGTTTACGTAGAGGCAGGATTTCTCCAGCTTGTGCTTGCCCAGTTGTTCGAGAAGTGCGCTTTGGTGAGCAGCTGCTGTTTCGTCGCTATAGCCGCACATCAGGTAAATGCTGTGCTTGCCCTTGCGGGGAGAGAATCCCGATCGGCACCAACTGCCGCTGCGTCCGCTTTCATAGGTATAATTGTATTCGCCAAAGCCGATGATGCTAGGCCCCCACATTTTTGCCGGTTCACCTGTCACGCGCTCATATAGTGCCAGCAGCAGCAGCGCCTCCTCACGCCGCTGCTCCGGCTCAAGCCCTGCGATAAAAGCATTAACATCGGCTTTGGTTGCCACCGTCTTGTTGCCCGCATCCGCCATCTTGCATCCCCCATGATCAAGGCGTAAAGGCTAGCACGTCAGATGGGGAGTAGCCAACCGGTGCCGTGCACCGGTCCGCGCGTCAACACACTTG
>NZ_JBGTFM010000358.1:0-2445 GCF_041747255.1 Blastomonas sp.
GCCGACACGCTGCTGATCGCCGCGCGCCCCGCCGAGCTGGCGCAGTTGCAGGACAACATCCATCTCGCCGGCATTTCGACCGCCAATGCGACGCCGTATCGCCGCGCCAAGGCCCCGATAGCGGTGCTGACGCTGCTGGCGACGGTGTTCGCCGCAGCGCTGGGTGTCATGCCAATCGAGGGGCTGGCGATCATCGGGGTGGCGGTCGTGCTGATCACCCGCACCATCGATCCCGCCGAAGCCTGGGCCGCGATCGACGGCAGCCTGCTGGTGCTGATCTTTGCGATGCTCGCCATCGGCACCGGCTTCCAGAATGCGGGCAGCGTCGACTTGATCGTTGGCTGGGTGGCGCCCGTGCTCAGCACCGCGCCGATGTTCCTGCTGATCCTGATGATCTATGCGCTGACATCGTTGCTCACCGAAGCGGTCACCAACAATGCCGTCGCGGTGGTGCTGACGCCGCTGGTCATCGGGCTTGCAGCGGGCATCGGCATTGATCCGCGCCCGCTGTTGGTGGCGGTGATGCTCGGCGCGTCAGCGAGCTTCGCAACGCCCATCGGTTACCAGACCAACACCATGGTCTATGCCGCTGCAGACTATCGCTTTGCCGATTTCCTCAAGATCGGCGTGCCGATGAACATCATCGTCGGTATTGCCGCATCGGCAGCGATCTACTGGGTTTACTGACCAATTCGCGAATTTCCCACCATTCACGCCCAGCAGACCTACCCACCAATGGAATTGGCTTTGCAAAATAAATTTCGCGTGCAGAATTCTTGCGCATCACACATTGCGATTTGCGTAACGGACTACCGTGACGGCACGGATAGGAATCGCCTCTGTGTATTCAGCCCACGGCGCGTAGTATCACTCGTCGCCGCTTGGCCATGGAACTGCTGGAACATTAATGGAAGTCCCGCATTTTTCTGCAGCAAAAGCCTCGCATTCAGCTTTCGATGCAGGACCGAAGGCAAGAAAGTATATCGCTAGCACCATGGTGTCTGCGGGCACCACGATACAACCGTGAAGGCGGCCATCGCCAACGGGCAAACGTGCGTAAACCAAGAATTCGTCACGATCGGCCGCGCCTTCTGCAACAGCGAAGTGGGATTCCTCTTCGAACACGTTCTTGACAGGAACATCCACGGATCCCGTGGCATCATAGACCGTGATTGCCTCGGAATCGTCCGAACCGAAGACCGTTATACTGATGTCAAATGGCAGCATTGCAGGTAAGCAGATGTCCGATACATAGAACGCCATGTCGTAAAAAGGCGGCCGAATACGCTCGGGTCGCTGTTCGAGTTGCGCCTTATAATTTGCGCAGTTGAGAAGACCGACCGCACGCAAAGTGACAAGGCCGTCCGGTTCTGATCTGATTGCGGTATATGTACCCGTACCGAGCACCCGTCGTATCTTGGTTTCGTTCATTGACCTTGCCCCCTTGGCTTAATGCGTCTCGCCGACCTCGAGTTCCAGGCATTTCTTGCCTTCGAAGAACATCTCGACTTTCTCGTATTGCCCTTGCTGAGCAGGAGCCTCGAATCTGACGTCGCGCGGGGCGACATCAGACGTGCCAAAATCGCCATCCTGCACGATTGTTAGGTCAAGCAACAAGATCACAGGGTTGAAACTTGGCGAGACGCTCTCTGTCAGCTTTGGCACCATATTGCCGCTATTGGTCACGACCTTGCCAACAACATACAGGGTGGGATCAGACCCCGGCATAAGGTCGATCCATGCATTGAAATCAGACATCTCAGGACAAGTCATCGTTACCCCCCAGGTAGTTTGTTAAACCATCCTTAATCGTCTCATCTGAACTGTCATCAGTCAATAAATTTAGTTCGTATTGATCGCCAAAAATTGCAAAAAATGTAATTTTCTTGAATTTATAGTTATGATATCGGCCCTTGAATAAACCGTAGCCATGCCGTGTGGCCCACCGCGATCAACTGGAGCGCTTCGCGCAGGGTTTGTGCTGGGAGTTGGTACTGATCAATATCGGCCTGCCGCCTTCGCAAAATTCATCCTGATCTCCGATTCTCCGTCGACCAGTCAGGGGCCCAATTTCGCTTATGGGCTCACAGCGGCAATGGCGCGCACCCACAAATAGATGTAACCGCGGATTTCGCCGATCCTCTTTTGTTTGTTGCCGAGCAGTTGGAGTTCGACATTGCGTCTCTTCCGGGTGATCTCACAAATTCCGAGCGTCAAGCGTTCGCGCGGGCCCTCGAGGACGCATGTCTTTTTGAGGCGTTGAAGTGACGAGCGCAGCGCCGCAAGCAGTCGACATTGATGCGAATAGCGCATTCAAGCTGCAGATTTAGAGCGGTTTTCGATCATTCCGGGTCATACCCGCAAGAGCTGAAGTAGTTGGCGCATTCGCTGGGCTGGAAGATATCGACGAGCCTGCCGATGAGATCCCACAGGCCGCTGACGGTT
>NZ_JBGTFM010000359.1:0-3051 GCF_041747255.1 Blastomonas sp.
GCGCCTTCGTTGCCCACCGGCAGCGCCTGGCCGACCCGCGCCTTCATCATCGCCATGCCCTGCGGCGAAACCGGCGCGCTGAGCCTGGTTTGCGCGCCCTCGCCGCTGGTGCTGGCCGATCCCATGCTCGCCCAGCCGAACATCACGCCCTGATCGGACGGATTGATTGGTGTTGCCTCGACCCGGATCACCACCTCATGTGCCTCGGGCGCGCGCAGCGGCTTTTCGACCAGCTCAAGGTGAAGTTCAGCAGTATCGGTCAGGGTCGAGACCATCTGCAAATAGGTGGCGGGCACGGTCATGGGGCGTCCTCTCATTGTGTCGTTGTCTGGCGCTCCGTCTGGACCATTGGCCCGGCTTGCACAAGGCCGGTGAGGCGCGATCAGGCGGTGAAATGCGCGTCGAAATGGGCAATATCGCGCAAGTGGTGTGCGATATCGTCGGCAGCCAGAAAAGAGCCGCTAAAGCTGTTGCTGGCAAGCGTGCGCAGCTGATCGCGCGACAGGTCGAGCGCATCGGCGATGGCGACATAGTTCTGGTTCACATAGCCGCCAAAATAGGCCGGATCATCCGAATTGACCGTTACGTGCAGCCCCAGTTCGAGCATCCGGCGCACCGGGCTTTGGGCAATGTCGTCGATCACGCAAAGCTTGAGGTTGGACAACGGACAGACGGTGAGCGTCATGCCCTGCGCTGACAGTCGCGCCACCAGCGCATCATCTTCGAGCGCGCGGTTGCCGTGATCGATCCGGTCGACGTGCAGCACGTCGAGCGCCTCGTGCACATAGTCGGGCGGGCCTTCCTCGCCTGCGTGCGCGACCAGCTTCAGCCCCATCGCCTTTGCGCGGGCGAACACGTTGGCGAATTTCGATGGCGGATGGCCGAGTTCGGACGAATCGAGCCCCACCCCGTCGATCCGGTCCAGCCACGGTGCGGCCTCGTCGAGCGTCGCTTCGGCGCTTGCCTCATCGAGATGGCGCAGGAAGCACATGATCAGCCGCGAACTGATCTCAAGCTGGCGCTGCCCGTCGGCCAGCGCATCCAATATGCCCTCGGCAACATGCGCAAACGGCACGCCGCGCGCGGTATGACCCTGCGGATCGAAAAAAATCTCGACATGGCGGACATGGTCGGCGGCGGCGCGCTCAAGATACGCCCAGGTCAGGTCGTAAAAGTCGAGCGGGGTGCGCAGCACACTCATCCCCTGATAATAGATGTCGAGAAAATCCTGCAGATTGCTGAAATTATAGGCGTCGCGGATGTCGTCGACGCTTTTGAACGGGATGGTGACCTGATTGCGCTGCGCCAGCGCAAACAGCAGCTCAGGCTCAAGCGAGCCTTCGATATGCAGGTGCAGTTCGGCCTTGGGCAGGCCCGCGATGTAGCGCGCGCGCCAGTCGGTTTGGGTCATGCTGCGGTTATGCCGGGTTGAGATACGGGCTGCAATCAAAGTATGACCGCGTGCAACAAATGACCGTTTTCCGGCGAACGCCGGAATCCATGGGCAAGGTAGCGCGAACTGACTCCTCGATTCCGGCGTTCGCCGGAAAACGAAGAGGGGTGCGCCTGGTCACTCGGCCAGAATAATCCCCGACCCCGGCTTGTGCGCGCGGATTTCATCGATGCTGAGCCCCACGATTTCATGCGGAAAGACCAGCCATTGTTCGGTTTCATGGACAAAATAGTCGGGCACGAATTCGGTGAGGTTGCGCGATGGCTTGTAATAGACCGTCGCGATCCGCCAGTCGTGCGGCATGTTGTTGCGGCATTTGGCGGCGAGCTCATGGATGAAGGCGCGGATCGAGCGGCCGCTGTCGAACACATCGTCGACCACCAGCAGGCGGTCCTCAGGGTTCAGCGTATCGACCAGATAGCCCAAAGCATAGACGCGCACGTCCTTGCTCTGCTGGTCGATGCCATAATAAGATGCGGTGCGGATCGCGATATGATCGGATTCAATGCCGCGATATTCGAGCAGCTCCTGCACCGCGATGCCCACCGGCGCCCCGCCGCGCCAGATGCCGACGATGTGGGTGGGGCGATAGTCGCTGTCGATCACCTTCATCGCGAGCCGGTAGCTGTCTTCAAGCAGGCTGTTGGCCGAGATGTAATGCTTTTCGGTGCTCATGCAGCTGTGCTCTTGTCCATGGTGCCCTATCCCCTGCCCGCGCGCGTGATCACCACCGCTGCGATGGCCAGCAGCAGGATCGCGCCAGCTTCGAACAGGATCTTGTCGGGCGCCATGTCCTTGCCCTGCAGCACGATCAGCCGCGCGAGCGCGGTGATCGCAATGAAAATGGGATAGACGAACGGCGATCCGCGCCCGGTGTAGAACACCGCGATCATGCCGATGACCTCGGTATACAGGAACATCAGCAGGATATCGGCCAAGCTGATCGTGCGCGCGCCCCACACGACCCACAGCTCAATCCCCGCCGCCCCCAAAGTCATCAGTGCGACGAGAATCAGCAGGACGTGCTCGATCAGTCGGAACCCGCGCACCGCGAGGCTGTCATCCGCCAACGGATTGGCCGCAGCTGCAGATTCTGTTTGGTTGTTAATCTGTGCCATGGATGCAGACTAACACAGTTTTTCGGCGAACGTCAGGCGTTGATCCACCAGCGAATGGTATAGGCAAACGCCCCGATCACGCCGACCGACATCAGCCAGATCGCGGCCATCCAGCCGACCTTTTGCCGCAGAGGGCGCGCATCGCCGCGATCAGGATCATCGCTGCCCGGCAGCATCAGTGCCAGCCTTCCATCAGTGCCAGCCTTCCATCAGTGATAGCCCTCATCGCTCACCTTGCCGCGAAACACCCAATAGGCCCAGGCGGTATAGCCGATGATCAGCGGTACGATGACCAACGTGCCGACCAGCATGAACATCTGGCTGCTCGGGTGCGTTGCGGCATCCCAGATCGTCACCTCATCGGGCACGACATAGGGGAACATGGAGATGCCAAGCCCGATCATGCCGAGCAGAAACAGCGCAAGCGTTAGCAGGAACGGCGCGTAATCTCGCCGCAGCTTGAGCGCGCGATACAGCAGG
>NZ_JBGTFM010000360.1:0-11878 GCF_041747255.1 Blastomonas sp.
GCGCTATTTCTCCCAATACCAGGGCTTGAGCGTGGCCGTACCAGTCACGGTTTCGTTCATCGTCGGCACCTCGTAAAGCCGACCATTAAGCATCACATGCGTGATCTTGTCAGACTGGCGGATATCGACATCGGGCTTGCCATCAATGATCACCAGATCGGCAAGCTTGCCCGTCTCAAGCGACCCGATGTCTTGGTCAAAACCCAGCGAGCGCGCGCCGCTGATTGTTGCGGTACGCAGCGCCTCAACCGGCGTCATACCGCCCTTGACGAACGACCACAATTCCCAGTGCGAGGCGAGCCCCTCTTCCTGGCCGTGCGCGCCGATGCTGACCGGCACCCCGCGCCGTGCCAGCTCAGCCGCTTCGCGCGCCGACCAGGTATCCGAATAATCCTCTTCAGGCGCAATTTCACGGCGCACATTGGTCGCTTCCAGCCGCCTGCGTGGCACATGCTTGCTGAGGATCGGATGCGTCCACACATCGGTATGGGCGCGCCAATAGGGGTCCCCTGCCGGGCCGCCATAAGTTACACCCAAAGTAGGCGTATACCCGACTTTTGTTTGGGCAAAAAAACTGCGCACGTCCTCATACAACCGTTCCTGCGGGATGTTGTGTTCAAGCGTCGTGTTGCCATCGGCGATGATCGTCATGTCCATGCCGAACAGCGAACCGCCCTCGGCGACACTGGCCAGATTGTCCGCCTGGGATGCCGCGACCACCTGCTGGCGCTGGTCACGCCTTGGCTGGTTGTAGTTCTTGACACTGTGTGCCCCCTGCGCCTTCAGACGGCTGGTGTGTGCGCGCGCATCGGCCAGACTTTCGATCTCGGCATAGACCCCCGGTGCCTTGGCTCCGTAGACGATTTCCCCTGTCGAAAAAATGCGCGGTGCCAGATATTTGCCGACGCGCTGATAGCTGGCTGCAGGAAAAATCTCGGATGCACGGTTCGATGGATCGTGGATCGTGGTGACGCCCAACGCAAGATGCGCGACCGCATTCCAGTTTTGCTGGGGGATGATGTCATCTAGCCCCTGCGGCCCGTGCGCATGCGCATCGACCAGCCCGGGGATGATCGTCTTGCCCGCCAGATCAATGATCTGCGCGCCTGTTGGCACTGCAACATTCGAGCCCACTGCGATGATGCGGTTGTCGCGCACCACCAACGTGCCGTTTTCGATGATGCCGCCAATATCGCTGGCCATGGTCACGATACGCGCGTTGGTGAACGCGACGGTGCCCGATGGCTTGTCTGCGGGTGCACTGACGTTGATCGCAACACCGCTCTTGGGTGGTGCAAACTTGGCGTCCGCCTTGCCAACCGGGCCAGCGCCGATCGCGCGCGCCACCTCCGCCGAATAGACCGTTGGTCCCAGCGACCAATTGAGCCGCTGGCCACCATGGCTCCATTGCAGATAGGTCGCACCGCCCTCGCTGACCTGCACCGCGGGCAGCGCGCCACCGCCCTTGCCCGCGCCAAGATCGACCGCGCCCGCCATGAACGGCATCACATGCGCGGCATAGTTCTGGCGGAAAGCGAGCGTGCGGCCATCGGGGGACAGCGCATAGGCACTGACCAGTTCACCGCTGGCGTGGGTGCGCTCGGCCTCGCCGTTGAGATCGGTGCTGACCAGAGCGGTTTTGCCTGCGACCGATTTGCTGAAGAATACCCGGTCTGATGCAGCGCCGAAATGCGGCTCCTCGCCGTCAACGGCGATCCGTTTCGCCTCGCCGCTCGCAAGGTCGAGCCGGTAGATGCCCGAAGACCCGCCCCAGCTGTCCGATGTGAGGCCGCCGCCGCTGCCCGCCTCATAGACGACGCTGCGGCCATCGGACGAAAACTGCGGTCGGCGGTAATGGCCGGGCTGGGTGCTGATGGTGCGTGCCTCGCCGCCGCCTGCACCCGCCACGCGCAGCTCGCCCAGTCGTGCATCATCCCAGCTGACATAGACGATCTGGCTCCCATCGCGCGAAAATGCCGGGAACAGTTCAAAGTCTGTGCCGCCGTTGCTGACCAGCGGCGTTACCGCGCCGCCGCTCGCAGGCTGGCTGTGCAGCTTGCCCAGAGCCTCAAAGACCATGCGGCTGCCATCGGGCGAGACGCTGGCAAAGCGCGGCATGGTCACAGCGACATTGTCGGGTGCAACCGCTTTTTGCGGACGGATCGGATCAATAATCGTGCGGCTGTCGGCAATGTTGAACGGGATAACGCTTGCCGTGCCACTCGCGACATTGATGGAGCGTATCTTGCCGCCCGCCCAGAAGACGAGCTGCCGGCTGTCTGGCGTCCATCCCATATTGGGATAGACCCCGTGCACTGCCCAGGTTTCCTGCACATCCTGATCGAGCGCGTCGTAAATCTTGCGCTCCTCGCCGCTGGTCAGGTCGCGGATGTAGAGCTTTGATTTCGCACGCTCGCGACGCACGAATGCGAGATACTTGCCATCGGGCGACGGCTCGGGTCGTGCCGCGCCACCGGGGCCGCCGGTAATCCGCTCGACCTTGCCGCTGGCCATATCATAGCGTTCGATGACAAACAGTTGCGCGTTGCTGTCCTGCGCATAGACAAAGGTCGGCCCGCTGGTTGCATCCTTGCTGTAGAAGATGCCGCTGCCATCGTGTGCGAACGCCGGTTCGCCGAGCTCCTTCTGGTGCGCCTCGCTCGGCCGCTTGACTAGCGGCACGCCATTACCGCCGCTGACATGGTAGAGCCACAGCTCTCCGGTGCCAAGCGAGCGCCCGGTGGTGAAATGCTTGCGCGCGACGATATACTGGCCGTCCGGGCTCCAACTCGGGTTGTTGAGCAGCCGGAAGGTTTCTTTCGTGAGCTGGCGCTTGTCTGAACCATCGGCGTTCATAATCCAAATGTTGTCGCCGCCGCCGCGATCAGACGTGAAGGCGATGCGGCCGCCATCGGGCGAAAAACGCGGATGCGTCTCAAATGCCAGCCCCTCGGCAATCCGCCTGGGCGTGCCACCGGACACTGGCATGGTATAGATATCGCCGAGCAGATCGAACACGATGGAATCGCCGTTTGGGCTCACATCGATGTTCATCCACGTGCCCTCATCGACGCGAATCGGGATTGTCCGGGTCTTCATCGGCGGCGCGTTGACGTCCCAGGCGGCTGGCTTGTCCTGTGCCATTGCGGGCATCGACAGGGCAAGCGCCGCAATAGCGGCGGACAGGCGAAACTTAAGCATACAGGACACTCCCCGAGTTTTTTATTGTCTGGCTCCACGCTAGCCGCTGACGCTTTGTCCGCAAACGAAAAAGGCCCGCCCCGCGCTTGCGGAACGGGCCTTTTCGATGAACGGAAAAACCGATCAGTAGCGGTATTCGTCTTTCTTGAACGGTCCGGTCTTGGCGACGTCAATGTAATCGGCCTGCTCGTCGGTCAGCACGGTCAGCTTCACACCCAGCTTTTCAAGGTGCAGACGTGCAACCTTTTCGTCAAGATGCTTGGGCAGCACATAGACCTGGTTTTCGTAGTTGTTCTCACCCTTGAACAGATCGATCTGCGCCAGCACCTGGTTGGTGAAGCTCGCAGACATCACGAAGCTGGGGTGGCCAGTGGCGTTGCCCAGGTTGAGCAGACGGCCCTTCGACAGCATGATGATGCGCTTGCCGCCGGGGAACTCGATCATATCAACCTGCGGCTTGATTTCGGTCCACTTCATGTTTTCCAGCGCACCGATCTGGATTTCATTGTCGAAGTGACCGATGTTGCCGACGATCGCCATGTCCTTCATCGCACGCATGTGCTCGAGGGTGATCACGTCCTTGTTGCCGGTGGTGGTGACAAAGATGTCGGCGGTTGCGACCACGTCTTCGAGCGTCTGCACCGCAAAGCCGTCCATCGCCGCCTGCAGCGCGCAGATCGGATCGATTTCAGTGACGATGACTCGGGCGCCCGCGCCCTGCAGCGATGCTGCCGAACCCTTGCCTACATCGCCATAGCCGCACACGACGGCGACCTTGCCCGCCATCATCACGTCGGTACCGCGACGGATGCCGTCAACCAGCGATTCCTTGCAGCCGTACTTGTTGTCGAACTTTGACTTGGTGACGCTGTCGTTGACGTTGATCGCGGGGAACGGCAGCTTGCCCTTCTTGGCGAGGTCATACAGGCGGTGGACACCGGTGGTGGTTTCTTCCGAAACGCCCTTGATGTTCTGCACGGTCTTGGTGAGGTAACCGGGTGACTGCGCCAGACGACGCTTCAAAACCTTGACGAAATATTCTTCTTCCTCGTTTGAAGGCGTGAACAGTTCTTCACCAGCTTCGACACGCGCGCCCCACAGCGCATACATCGTGGCATCGCCGCCATCGTCGAGGATCAGGTTGCAGGTTTCACCCTTTTCGGCGCCCCAATCGAAGATGCGATCGACATATTCCCAATATTCTTCAAGGCTCTCACCCTTGATGGCGAACACAGGGATGCCCTGCGCCGCGATGGCAGCAGCAGCGTGGTCCTGCGTCGAATAGATGTTGCAGGTCGCCCAGCGCACTTCAGCGCCCAGCGCCACAAGCGTTTCGATCAGCACGGCGGTCTGGATGGTCATGTGCAGCGATCCGGTGATCTTTGCACCCTTCAGCGGCTGCTCAGCAGCATATTCCTCGCGGATCGACATCAGGCCGGGCATTTCGGTCTCGGCAATCGCAATTTCCTTGCGGCCATATTCTGCGTCATCGATATTGGCGACGACATAATCACGTTCTAGGGTCGGGGCACTGGCCACAAATATTCTCCTGAATAACAGACCCGGACAGGCCAGAGGGGCCAGCGGGACACGTCGCCCCCATAGCCAGACTTGTGCATTCGATCAAATATAAAGATTCCTTTATATGATGTTTTGCCGCTGGCGCGTGCATCACGCTTGCAATGCAGCGCCGGTCGGACGACATGCACAACAACCGTTCATACCCAAACAGGAGCAAAGCCCATGATCAAAGTCGGTGACACCATTCCAAACACAAAGTTTGTCCGCGCGACCGCTGAAGGACCGCAACAGGTCGAGGCAAAGGACTATTTTGCTGGCAAGACCGTGGCGCTGTTTTCAGTACCCGGCGCATTCACCCCCACCTGCTCGGCACGCCACCTGCCCGGCTTCGTCGAAAAGGCCGATGCGCTGAAGGCCAAGGGCGTTGACGAGATCGCCTGCACGGCGGTCAACGATGCGTTCGTGATGGGTGCATGGGGCAAGGGTGCCAATGCCGATGCCATTACCATGCTCGCCGATGGCAACGGCGACTTTGCTGAAGCGGTCGGCCTCACCATGGACGGCAGCGGCTTCGGCATGGGCAAGCGCGGCCAGCGCTTCGCAATGGTCGTCAAGGACGGCGTGGTCGACAAACTGTTCGTTGAGGAACCCGGCGACTTCAAGGTGAGCAGCGCGGATTACATGCTTGAGCAACTTTGATTGAAAATAGCCCTCTCCCCTATAGGGGAGAGGGTTGGGAGAGGGGAATGCAATGCAGCTTGCCCCTCTCTGCTGCGACTAAGCGGCAAGCCGCCAAGTCTCGCGTCTCTCCCCTGAAGGAGAGAGAAAAGGCTGTTCAATACCCCATCAGGCTCAACACTTCCTCGCGGCTGCGATGGTCGTCGAGAAAGCAACCAAGCAAGCGACTCGTCGTCATGCTGACGCCAGGAGTGCGAACGCCGCGGGCGGTCATGCAGCTATGGCTGGCTTCGATCACCACTGCTACGCCGTGCGGCTTGAGATGCTCCCAGATGCACGCGGCAACCTCTGCGGTCAGCCGTTCCTGCACCTGCAGTCTGCGAGAAAAGCCATGCAGCACGCGCGCCAGCTTTGAGATGCCAACCACCCGGTCGCGCGGCATATAGGCGATTGAGGCCTTGCCGATGATCGGCGCCATATGGTGTTCGCAGTGTGACTGGAAGGGAATGTCCTTGAGCAGCACCAACTCATCATAGCCGCCGACCTCTTCAAAGGTGCGGCTCAAATGGGTGCTGGGATCTTCATCATAGCCTGAACAATATTCGCGCCATGCCCTTGCCACCCGCAGCGGCGTATCGCGCAAGCCTTCACGTTGTGGATCGTCGCCCGCCCAGCGCAATAGCGTGGTGATCGCCTCCTGAACGTGCTCGGGAACCGGAATCTTGCTGTTCGATCCCAGATCATTGTCGTCGTCGGCTTCATGATAAAGCATGTTTTTGCTGCTGCCCCTCTTTTATCTTGATGCATGTCAAATAGGAACCGGCGGAAGGGACTGCAAGGCACAGGCCAGAAGACGTCATAGCGCGCAATGCTGCCGCATTTACCGAAAGGTATGCTTTTGATGGCAATCGGTAAGAGACCGACCGGCAGCAGGAGCAACCATGGGCCAGAAAGCCTCCGCCAGATTGAACGATCAAACGCAGCAGGCCCACGTGATCACGTGCGCGCTGGAAGCTGGCCTGCCGGCAGCGCTCGACCAGCTTGGCGATACGACAGACCCAGCGCGCAGCTTCATGCGCCGTGCCTGGTACAAGGCCGACACGCACAGGGTGACGTGCACGCTGCTGGCGCGGCGACGCGATGGCACGCCGATCCTTGCGATCCCCACTCGCGCCATCGGGCCGATGGTGCTGCGCGCACGCGCCGTCTCGGCAAGCTATTGGCCATATCGCAGTTTCCCGATGGCAAAAGATGCCAGCGATGCTGAAATCGCTGCGTTTCTTGGCTGTGCGATCGTTCAGCGCAACATCGGTGCCGCGTTGCGGATCGGCCCGGTTTACAGCAATGATCCGGCCGTCGAGCGCCTGGCTCGGGTCGCGCGCGATATGGGATGGTCCGTCCTCACCCGTAACCTTGGCACCAGCTTCGTTCAAAACATTGCCGAACAGGTCGAACAGGGCATTTGGCCAAGCAAATCGCGACAGCGCAAGCTGCGCAGCTACGAACGCAAACTGCGAGACGCCCATGGCGAGCTGCGCGTGGCCTTCCACAGCGGTAACGACTGGAATCAAACGGTCTGGGACGACCTGGCTGCGATTGAGGCAGACAGTTGGGTTGGCACAAAAACCGATCATTCCGGCGCCAAATTTATCAATACCGCCAGTCTGCAGCACTGGCAGACTGTTGCTGCTGATCCGGTCATCGCTGGCAGACTGCGCGCGACCATTCTTTATGTCGCTGACCGACCGATTTCCTTTTCGTTCGATTTGCAAGCCGGCGATGTCCAATATGGCATTGCTTCAAGCTATATTGAGGAGATGGCCCGCTTCAGCCCGGGTCAAATCGTCACGTCATGGCTGATCGACGACGCGATTGCTCGTGGCATACGTCAGTTCGACTGGGGTTTGGGCGACAACGGCTACAAGCGTGATCTGGGCGCGGTTGCAGGCCCGGAGTTGGTCGACCTGTTATTCGTGCGCGGCCCTGTGCTCGCTGCAGCGCTAAAGCCGCGCTGGGAACAGACAACCGAATCCATCAGCCTCGCGCTTGCTGCTGGCCTGACCGCATCGCTCGGAGAGATCGGCAGATCGGGCGCAGTGCAAATGGACCGCCTGGTGCTGCCCGGCCTCGCATTCGCTGCAGCCGCAATCGCGATGGGCGAATAAGCGACGGCGAAGCGGCAATGATTGTGCAGTCGGCAACTATCACCGACTGCACATCCACAAGGGCGTCAGGCGGCTTCCTTCTTCCGGCTCTGCTTCTTGCGCTCGTTGGGATCGAGGAAGCGCTTGCGCAGACGGATATTCTTGGGGGTGATTTCCACCATTTCATCGTCGTCGATATAGGCGATCGCCTGTTCCAGGCTCATCAGGCGCGGCGGTGTCAGACGGATGGCGTCGTCCTTGCCGGTCGACCGGAAGTTGGTCAGCTGCTTCGACTTCATCGGGTTGACTTCAAGGTCATCGGGCTTGGCATTCTCGCCGATAATCATGCCTTCATACACGGGCACACCCGATCCGATGAACAATGCACCACGGTCTTCCAATGCGTTAAGCGCATAGCCTACCGTGTCGCCGGTGCCGTTCGAGATGAGCACACCAAGCTGACGCCCGGTGATCTGGCCCTTGTAGGGTCCATATTTCTCGAACAACCGGTTCATGATGCCGGTGCCGCGCGTATCAGACAGGAACTCGCCGTGATAGCCGATCAGCCCGCGCGAAGGCGCGCTGAAAGTGATGCGGGTCTTGCCGCCGCCCGAGGGACGCATGTCGGTCATCTCAGCCTTGCGGATCGCCATCTTCTCGACAACGGTGCCCGAATGCTCGTCATCGACATCGATGACCACAGTTTCATATGGCTCGGTGCGATTACCGCCCTCGTCCTCGGCGAACAGCACGCGCGGACGCGAGATGCCGAGTTCAAAACCCTCGCGGCGCATTGTCTCGATCAGCACGCCGAGCTGCAGTTCGCCGCGCCCGGCAACCTCAAAGCTGTCCTTGTCAGCGGCCTCGGTCACCTTGATGGCGACGTTCGATTCGGCTTCGCGCAGCAGGCGGTCGCGGATCATGCGGCTGGTCACCTTGGTGCCCTCGCGGCCCGCAAACGGGCTGTCGTTCACCGCAAAGCGCATCGATAGCGTCGGCGGGTCGATCGGCTGCGCGTGCAGCGGCTCGGTCACTGAAGGTTCGCAGATGGTGTTGGCGACGGTTGCGGTGGTCAGGCCCGCAATCGAGATGATGTCGCCCGCGTTGGCGATGTCTACCGGCACGCGCTCAAGCCCGCGAAACGCCATTATCTTGGACGCACGCCCGGTCTCAACGATCGCCCCCAGGGGATCGAGCGCATGGATCTGCTGGTTGGTCTTAACTGATCCGCTGAACACCAGACCGGTGAGAATGCGTCCCAGAAAGTTGTCGCGGTCGAGCAGGGTGACGAGAAACTTGAACGGGCCATCGGGGTCGGCTGAGGGCGCGGGGACATGCTCGACGATCTTCTTGAACAGCGGCTCGAGCGTGCCTTCGCGCACGTCGGCGCTGTCGCCGCAATAGCCGTTGCGGCCCGAGGCGAACAGCACGGGGAAATCGAGCTGTTCGTCACTGGCTTCGAGTGAGACAAACAGATCGAACACTTCATCGAGCACGTCCTGCGGACGACCATCGGGACGGTCGATCTTGTTGACGACAACGATGGGCTTCAGCCCAAGCGCCAGCGCCTTACCCGTGACGAACTTGGTCTGCGGCATCGCGCCTTCGGCTGCGTCCACCAGCAGGATCACGCCATCGACCATCGACAAGATGCGCTCCACCTCGCCGCCGAAATCGGCGTGGCCCGGGGTGTCGACGATGTTGATGCGGGTCAGGCCCCCATGCTGGTCATCCCATTCGATCGAGGTACACTTGGCCAGAATGGTGATGCCGCGTTCTTTTTCGAGATCGTTCGAATCCATTGCGCGCTCTTCAACGCGCTGGTTGTCGCGGAAGGTGCCTGACTGACGGAAAAGCTGGTCAACAAGGGTGGTCTTGCCATGATCGACGTGCGCGATGATGGCGATATTGCGAAGGGACATGAAATAAGCCTGTAACTTGCGGGGATTGCCGGGCGACCGTCACCCGGCACGCCACTCTCGCCGGGCCCATAGCCCATGGCTTGCTGCGGCGCAACAACTTGCGCGTGGCAGGGGGCATGCTGTCGTCGCTCTCTTCTCTTGATAGCCGAAGTTAAGAGGGGCCAACGCGCAGCGGGTGGCTTGCGACGGGCTCAAACTGAGCGAGCCTTGAGGACGAAAGGCATGCTTTTTTTAGTTTGCCCTTCCTCGGTCATGGAGTCACGACTTCATCAAGATGAACCAAGTACCAACAGGAAGATGGTTATATCAGCAAGGATGTGAGCCACGATTGGGGCAGCAAGTCCGCCCGTTGCGTGCCGCAGCCATCCGAGCATGACACCATAAAACGTAGCGAGAGCGACACCCGACCATCCGCTTGGAAAGCCTGCCCAATGCAGTGCGCCAAACGACAGGGCTTGAATCAGAATGGCGAGCCGGATGCTGGTGTGCCCGGCCAACCAGGATTGGATCGCGCCGCGCCAAATCAGCTCTTCCATCGTCGCATTGAGCAATGCAAAGCCGAGCGCCGCAGAAATCAGCACCAGTATGTTGCCACGGGGAACCATCGCACGGAAGCTCTCCAGATTGGGTTGTAAAAGCTCGGCCCAGGTCACCAAGGCGACCGTCGCAAGACTTGCGATCGCAAAGGCTGCAAGCCACAGTTGCGCATTTGCTTCGCCCAATTGCCAACCCAGCGAAAGGCGCGATTTTGGCTCCCAGACACGCGCGGCCATCGCTGCGATCATCAGCGGAACGAGCAGATGCCACGGCCAGGTGAAAAGGTCTTTCAGCAGCGCGGCTAAAACAAGAAACGCTGACGCAAACACGATCACAAAGACCAAGGAATGCTGATTTCGGTATCGAATTGCAAGAACTGCCAGAACCAGTCCAGCAACCAATGGAACGGCCATTATGCCGAGCTCCAGCGGGGGGATAAGCGCGACGGCCAAGAGTGACAGCAGACCAGCCGTCCGTCCTACTTCGGTCAAAGCTCGCACCGACAAAACAGCTTCATCCTCACGCCGTCTACCGCTTTGCCGAGCTACAACCAGCTGACGACTAAACACAATAAGCTTTATTGCTCGATTTTGCCCGGTGGGCCTGCCGCGTTGCCTACTCTGCGCACACCCCGTGCCACATATCGCGCGGCATCTCGACGCGCAACGGCGGGCCACCTTTCGGATCGGGAATGCCGTCGTACCACATAGCGCGCGCCAAATCAGGCAGGAACAGACCGAAGGGGGCCGGGCTTATCGATTGCGGCGGATCGGCAATGTATTTGAGGCCATTGGTTTCGCCCGTGAAGGCATGGAAATAGAGCGTCTCGGTGGTCTCGCTGTCGATGAGGTTCGGCGGGCCGTTGTCGTCGCCCGGCCCATCCACCGCCATGATTGACGCACTGCCGAAGCCGTTCGATCCAGCGAAGGCGAAATGGCGCAGGAAGATCACCGCGCCATCCTCGTCGCGCTGTTCGAGGATGGCCACCAGATCGCTTTGGGCGTTGGGCGCAAATTTTGGCTTCACGAAGCGCATGAAAAAGCCGCTGGGCCAGGGCGCGCGATATTCCGCCCGCAATATTGAGCATGACAAGGGCCTGACCAACACCGCAGGGCCGGGCCTGAAATCGAGCGTATCGATGCTCAGCCGGTTATCCACGATCTTGAAGCTCGCATAAGCCTCTCCCGCCGTCGGGCAGCAATTGCCATCGCCCTCGCGCCAGACCGGGAAGCTGCTGCCGAGGCCGTGAAAGCCGTATTCCACGCCCTTCCAGAGCGCCATCCCCGTAGGCAGCAGCGCGGGCAGTTCGTCTTTCCAAGTGGTCATGCCGATGTTCACCCATTGCCCGCCGCGATCGAGGAACAGCACGTCAGCATTGCCCTCGCCCGAGCCGGCAGTGCGCGCGGGCAGGTGCAAAATGACTTCCCCGCCATTGTTGACGAGACGCGGCGGTAATGGTTCGCCGTCGGTGGTGGCGATGCCGATCAGCTTGGGCGCGCCATCGGTGATGTCCCACGCCACCGCCATGCGCAGCGGCACCCCGCCACCGGGCTCAAGCCCGGCGAGCATCTGCCAGGCAACGCGGCGCTCGGTATCCGTGGCGCCCGTCGCCAGAAACCTTGCGGCCTCGACATGGCAGGCCTTGATCGCGGTGACGTGGCAGGTTTGCGCAAACGCTGCATCCAGCGCCTGAGGGCTCTCGACCGACTGCGCGATGATCACCTGAGCACGGATCTCGGTGAGCACATAGCCCAGGCTCTCAACGATGCGTGCGGTATCGCCGGTTTGCGGCGCATCATCCGGACTGTATTCAAAGCCACGGCGCAACTCGCTGATCACCTCGGCGCGGCGATCGGCTATCGCGGTTTTGCGCGT
>NZ_JBGTFM010000361.1:0-14751 GCF_041747255.1 Blastomonas sp.
GACAAGCGGTAATCTTACATTCCTCCCCGAGACAAGCTCGAGGAGGAATGAGAATGCCCACAAAACCATCTTCCCCTTTGGCGCGTGACGCATTAAGCGGGCGGGCATGGGACTTTTGGGAAAAATCTTCACCTGGTGGGACGGCGCGACCGTCGGCACCTTGCTGTTCAGCGCGATGAACGGGGAGAAGGTGGGCGAGGACCATCAGGGCAATCGCTACTTCCGTTCAAAGCCCAAAAAGGGTCAGAAAGAACGTCGCTGGGTGCTGTATAACGGCCCCAATGATGCCAGCCGGGTGCCCGCCGAATGGCATGGTTGGCTGCACAATAGCTATGACGCAGTGCCCGAGAGCCATCTGCCGCCGCCGCGCATTTGGGAAAAGGACTATGTTCCCAACCTGACCGGCACCACCGCTGCCTATCGCCCCGCAGGTTCGCTCGAACGCGGTGGCAAGCGCGCTGCGGCAACCGGCGATTATGAAGCGTGGACGCCCGACGCGTGACCCGCGGGCGGCTCATCGCTATCCTGATCGTGGTTGCCGCGCTGATCGGCGCGGGCGTGTATGGCTGGGTTTATCACGGCGATACGTTGATCGCGCGATTCAGCGGCAAGCCCGATGCGCCTGCGCGAAAAGTGGCGCTCAAGCCGCCGGTGCGCGCCGCAGCGCCCTTGGTCGAGGGCGAGGCAACGGCGATGGCCGACCGTGTTGCAACCATCGGCTTCCTCAACAAACGCAACGGGGAGACCCGCGACCTCGAGATGAAGCCCGGCGAATCGCGCCGCATCGGCGATGCGATCGTGCGGCTGTCGGCATGCGAGCGCGCTGCACCGTGGGAGCCGGTGCCCGAAACCGGGGCATTCGTGCAGTTGCTGGTGCAGTTCCGCGAGACGCGCAATGCCGATCCGGTGTGGAAGCGCGTGTTTTCCGGCTGGCTGTTCAAGGAATCGCCGTCGCTCAATGTGGTCGAACACCCGATTTACGATGTCTGGGTCAAGAACTGCGCGATGGAGTTTCCCGGTGAGGAAGCACCGGTGGCAGACGCTGCTGCGCCCACGCGCCCGGCCGCGTCCCAGCCTGCCAGACCGGCAAATCCAGCGAGCAGTCCTGACGTTACCCCCGCCCCGGCGACACCTTCCACCGACGCCGAATAAAAGCCCGGCGAGACCGGATGCGGTCGCTGCGCGCGGGGCGGGGCAAAGGGCGAATCGCTGATCGCCACGTTTAGTTGCCGCAGATACTCGGCTTGCGGAATTTCCACCGCGCCCAATGATGCCAGATGCGGGGTGATGAACTGGCAATCGAGCAGTGTCATCCCGCCGTTGCGCATTGCCGCGACCAGCCACGCCATTGCCACCTTGCTGGCATCGGTTGCGCGACTGAACATGCTTTCGCCGCAGAACGCGCGGCCAATCTCAACGCCATACAGCCCGCCGACCAGCGTGCCGTCCTGCCAGCATTCGATGCTGTGCGCCAGGCCCGCCCGGTGCAGCGCGATAAAGCTCGCTTCGATGGTGCGGTTGATCCAGGTCTGCTCGCGGCCCTGCGCCGATTCAGCACACAGTGTGATCACATCGGCAAACGCGCGGTTGCAGGTCAGCGAAAAACGGTCTGAGCGGATCACCTTTTTCAGCGATTTGGAGAGGTGAAAGCCTTCAAGCGGCAACACCGCGCGCCATTCGGGCTCAACCCAGAAGACATCGAGCTCGTCGCGCGAATCCGCCATCGGGAAGATACCGATGGCATAGGCGCGCATCAGCATGTTGAGATCGATTGTGACCGGGCCGGGGGTGCCGTGCATGATACATAAGGTAGGCGCTATAGCGACAGGCAACAAGCCAGTGCTTGCACAGCCGCCACCCAGCCGCTAATGGCGTCGCCTGCCTGTGAAGGAGTGTAGCTCAGCTGGTAGAGCGTCGGTCTCCAAAACCGAATGCCGGGGGTTCGAATCCCTCCACTCCTGCCAGCGGTCAAGTGCAATATCGGCCTGCCTGCCAATTGGATGGGCAAGGAAGACGCACTTCGCCCAGACATTTGAGATTTGCCGACATGATGGCCGAGAAGAGCCAAAGCGCAAATGCATTCGCCCCGATGGTGGGACGCTGTCATTGGTATTTGCAACAAAACCGGAGTGTGCGCATGGGTTTATGCGTTTCCATAATTCCTTGAAACCGTGATACAGTTTGATGCTTCAATCGTGCACGTAAAATTACATAAAGCATATGTAATATTCATGAATATTCAACTTAGCTTTCGATCCATCCAGCACCAAATAATACGCTACCAACCCAATGCAGATAATTTCCAGCAGGCACAGAGTACGATCCTGACTTGGTGAACCTGAAGTTTCCTCCGGATCCCTGTAGATTACATGAAACCTGTCCACTTCCGGATTTTCTTAAAGCAACTTTTATTGTTGGTCTTGTTATATCAATACGCGGATTAATTTGGGTACCGTCAGAAGAATACCGGGATATACTTTTCGTTGTCGCTGTACTGCTTTGAGGTTGGTTTGGACCAAGCTGCTCAGGCTCTTGCGAATCGACAAGTATGATAACTTCGTTCGATGCAAGTATAAAAAAATCTTGCTCTTTTTTTTGGTCCATCATGTCCGACTAATCCTCTTAACCTTCCCTATCATACATTAGCGTGATCATGCCAAAAAACAAGAAAACTTAGGGATTGGCAGTTTCTGGATTTGAGTTGCACGCTAGCCCTGTCGTATCCTGCCGCCGCTTGCTGTATTGCTAGGGGCAAGCATGGAGGTAACCATGCCACTCGGGATGTATCGAGACGGAGAATGGGTTTAGGGCAGCTACGAGGGCAGGCAATCCATGCCGATTACGCCCCATGTATAAGTATGTCCATAAATCAAGGCCGACGAACACCAGCACCATTTCAACGGTCCGAGCAATCCATCGTTACGAGTGTCCAGTCCACACCGCATATACACATCAGTCCAACTTAAAAATCGGCTGAACAGCTTTTAGGGGTGAAGCGGAGCAGCGAGCGCGAGTTATAGTGCGGTTTTGCTATTGTCAGTATTACGCTTTGGTCATGAACTATGTTAGTCTTCTACCCGATGGGGCGAGTCGGTGCAGATGGCGGCGTGCTCATGGCAGGTTTTACGCCTGCTGCTGGTAGCAAGGCGGACTTCGATGTTCTTGAAGCAATTGTCGTTGACAAACATCCGCTGTTTTGGCGAGGCCGGAATTTCATTCGATGCACCTGGCGAAGCCAACCGCAAATGGACTGTTTTGCTCGGTGAAAATGGCACCGGTAAATCTACCGTACTCAAAGCGACTGCGCTGGTGCTGGCCGGGTCCGATGGCCTGATCGACCTGATCGTCGACCCTGAGCACTGGATTGGTTCGGCCGGCGACGAAGCCCGGATAGAAGTGGTCATTGAGACTGCAGCGGGCGACGATCGACAAATTGCACTCGATTTTCGCCGCGGCGAAGGGATTTCCGATTTCATCGGTCGCTCGCAGAAAACGCTGGTCGCGCTCAACGATGCTCTGGCGCATGCACAACGCAACTACCCAATGTTTGGTTACGGTGCCTCGCGGCGTCTGAGTGCGAGCCGTCAGGTTGGCGTGACCAGACCGTTCCGCAATGTCCGGGCCCGTAGCGTTGCCTCACTGTTTGACCGTCATGCTGAACTAAACCCGCTGGAAAAATGGGCGATGGAGCTCGATTACCGCAGCGATGGCACGCAAGATGGTATGATCAAGCAGGTGCTTAGCGACTTCCTCCCGGAAATCCATTTCGCCCACATCGACAAACAGGCCGGAATGTTGGTCTTCGATACACCGGACGGTATGGTGCCGCTGGCCCAGCTGAGCGATGGCTATCAGAACGTTGCCGCCTGGGTCGGTGATCTGCTCTATCAGATAACCTTGACCTTCGACGATTACACCAATCCGCTCAACGCGCGCGGCTTGCTGATCATCGACGAGATCGACCTGCACCTGCATCCCAGATGGCAGCGGCGCCTGCTCGATTTCCTCGATCAGCGCTTGCCGCGCATGCAGTTGCTGGTGACGACTCATTCGTTGGTAACTGCACAGCAGTCACCTGAGGGCGCGCTGCATTATTGTGTGCGCCGGGAACTTGGCCCGGTAATTGAACAGTTCGCGTCCGACCCGGGCAAATTGCTGCTGCACCAGTTGCTGGCGACCGAAGCATTCGGGCGAATGAGCGACGAGTCGCTGGAAGTCGAGCGCATGAAAAGCGAATATCGCGGCCTCCGAGACAAGGCTGCGCAACCAGACGCCGCACAAGCAGACGACGATGTCGCGCGCATGGCCGCCATCGAAGCCACTATCGACCAAATGCCGATGGACGAGCATGCCTTGCCGGTGCTCACTCCCGAACAACAGGTGTTGATGCGCCAGATTTTGGCAGCAGGAGCGGGCGAGCCGTGATCGCCCTTTTGCGCGAGAGGACCCAGGCCGCGATCCCTTCGTCCTTTCGCGGGGACACGCCGCGCAATCGCTTGATCGCTCTGATGAAGGATGTCCGCAAGCAGTTGCAGAACGGCATCGCGATCGAGAAGGTCAAGCCGACAATTCAGTCGAACTGGTCCGTTACCAAGGACCAACTGCTCAAGGAAACGCATGGCAAGTGCGCATATTGCGAGACGAGCATGGTGGCGGTAGCTTTTGGCGATGTAGAGCATTACCGACCCAAGTCGGTCTACTGGTGGTTGGCCTATGTCTATGACAATTACCTCGCCTCCTGCGCAATCTGCAACCAGCGCTTCAAGGGTGCGCAGTTCGAACGGGGGAGCGATGGCATAGCCTTGCCTCCGCCGGGGCTCTCCTCTGACATCAGCGATGTTGACCTGGCCGATCTGGCACTTACTGCAATCCCTGATCCGCTCGACGGGTCAGCGGTAACTGCTTTCGCAGAAGCGCACAGGGCCGAGAAACCGCTAATCCCGAATCCCTATTTCGACAACCCGGAGGACTACTTCGAGTGGGAGGTGATGGAGGCAATCGGTGAGGTGTGGGTGACGGCCCGACACGGCGTTGCCTCGGCCCCAGCCATACTCAATGCCTGCGAACGGATCTACGGAATCAACCGCCCAGATCTGCGGCGGCGCCGATGCCAGCGCTATGTCTTCTACAAAGTGTTCAAAGCGAATGTCGCCGCCCTGCCGGACGGGCATCCCGTTCGCGTCCAGACAGAAGAGCTGATCGCAACATTGATCAAGCCGAACAGCGAATATGCCGCCATGATCCGTTACCTCGAAGGAGGAGTGGGGCTGCCGTGAGTACTACCCTTAAATTGTCCTGAGAGGATTGAACGCCGATGCCATTCTACAGCCCCTTGCGACAATGGGACGCTGAATCGCGTAGCCGTACGATCGCCGGCATCCGGGCGATCCGCGCGCAGAAAGAGCGCGATCTGCCACAGCGCACTCTGAAGAACACGCTGCTCCTGGCCACTTGGAACATTCGCGATTTTGGCAACGAGGACAAGCGAGCGGAAAGTGGACTTAACCAGCCTGGCCCCCGGCTGGAGGAATCCTATTTTTACATCGCCGAGATTATTTCGGGTTTCGACCTGGTCGCAGTGCAGGAAGTAAACTCGCTCGAGGCGCTTGAGCACCTGATGCGAATCCTTGGCCCGTCATGGGAATACATGACCACCGACGTTGCCCCCGGCAAGGCGGGCAACGAGGAGCGGATGACCTTCATCTATGACAAGAGCAAGGTCCGCTTCAAAAACGTCGCCGGGCAGATCGTCACCGATGCACCCCGTCAGCTGGTGCGCCCGCCTTACTACGCTGCCTTCCAGTCAGGTTGGTTCAAGTTTTCGCTTTGCACCGTGCATATTCTCTATGGCGATTACCGCAATACGGCCAAGCGGATCAAAGAGATCGACGAAATCGCCGGGAACCTCTCCGATCGGGTCGAGCGGACCGGCGAGAACATCATCCTACTGGGCGATTTCAATATCCTGAGCCGCTCCGATGCCACGTTCAAGCCGCTGGACGATCATGGCTGGACTGTGCCGCTGGATCACCTCAGCGACATCAGCAAAACCAAGGCTTACGATCAGATCGCTTTCAAGATCAAGGAAGGTGAGCTCAAGCTGGGACCAAGCTCCCCCAATTCTGGCGCATTCCGGATGTTCGATGCGGTATTCCCTGATGACAGCTGGCAGGACTACTATCACATTGCGGAGGCAACCGGCAGGCCCATGCAAAGCTGGGATGAGACGATGAACTGGCCCCACAACGATCGCAAGCTAACGCGCGCGGAGTACTTCCAGCAATGGCGAACCTGGCAAATGTCGGACCACCTGCCGCTATGGGTCGAGCTCGAAATCGACTTTACTGAAGATTATCTTGAACGAATTCTTGGTTGACCCAAGAAAATTGCGTGACGCTGGCTATCATCCGTTGTGCATATCAAAACATATGTTAGTCTCACGCCTAACAACGGAGTCGCATCTTTGCATCACTGACGGCGCGCGAACAACTGACCACGGTCACCTGCTTCGAATTTGTCTTGTCGTCTACCTCGAGGAGATGGTATGCGGCAGCGCTCCAGTAGCAATGGTGTCTCGGTCAACGCAATCAGTGGCACAAACGTGGTCTTTCTCGGCTTCGATGTAGAGGAGGCAGGGCGTGACGGGCTGCTCGGTTTCGCGGTCCATCGCCAAGACAAGACCGAGAGTGAAGAATACTGGCTGCGTACTTTTCGTACCTTTGCCGCCACCGATCCCAACCCGCCTCCCGGCTCGCTTGTTTCGTCGCAGGATCATCCGGTGCAGGCATTTTCATGGGGGGATTATACAGCCAAACCCGAACATGATTCCACCTACACAGCGGTGCCGAAATATGGCACGCCAGAGAACATGACTGATGGCCCGGCGGTCTCGGTCGACATTTCGACCTTGAGCGAGGATCTGGGCGAGCACGCCATTTTCTTCAATCGCGGAGCCGCCGGCAGCCAGGCCTATGCGCGCAAGTTCGGCAACATACCGCCCGACAAGATTGCCGACCCGTCGAAGCAGGCTGAGGCATGGAGGTGGCTATCACGCGGACTGGAGGAGGCTATTTTAGCCTTCATTGCGCAGGCCAGCAGCCCAGAGTATTCTCTGCGTGCGGCGGTCTACGAATTCAGCTATGCGCCAGTGCTCGAAGCATTGGGCAAGGCAGGCAAGGTCGCCGACGTCAAGATCATCTACGATCGACGCAAGCGCGGACCGTGGGAAGCCTCGGAGCGGGCAATCGAGGCAGCAGGGATTGGCGACCTGATGATCCCGCGCACCGTGGGCAGTGCCATATCGCACAACAAGTTCATCGTGCTGTTGCACAATGGCAAGCCAGTGGAGGTCTGGACCGGATCGACCAACTTAACTGCTGCGGGAATCTTCGGTCAGTCTAACGTCGGGCACATCATCCGCAATGAAGATGTGGCGCAGCAATTTCTCGATTACTGGGAACGGTTGAGCAAGGATCCGCCGATCCGTCAGTTTGCTGCGACCAACACCGCAGCGCAGCCCAATCCGGTCGGTGAACCGGCGGCCAATGGCATCACTGTCCTGTTCAGCCCGCGCAATGATCTGGGCGCGCTTGAATGGTATGGCGAGCGGATGGGGGCGGCCACTCAGACTCTCGGCTTCACGGCCGCGTTCGGGATCAGTTCGGCGCTGGCCCCGATCCTGCTGCGTGAAAGCGATTTCCTGCGCTTTATCATGGTCGAATCTGAAGGCAGCAAGCGGGCGGCGAAACCGACGCCGACCAACCCCAGCCCACGCAGCCAGTTCGACATTTTCGGCGACATCCGGAAAGTTGCCAACAATCGTATCGCTGTGGGATCTGTGCTCAACATGGCCGGTAACGACGCGGTCGGCGGCGAACTGCACCGCTGGCTGAAGGAAGAGCTGACTGGCCTCAACACCCATGTCAAATATCTCCATACCAAATACATGTTCACCGATGCCATTACCGCCAGCCCCACGGTCGTGTCAGGCTCGGCCAACTTCAGTGCAGCCTCCACCACCAATAACGATGAGAACATGGTCATCGTGCACGGCAGTACCGATCTGGCCGATATTTTCCTTGGCGAATTCATGCGGTTGTTTGATCATTTCTACTTCCGCCAAACGGTCGCCAAGCAGCGCATGCGAGGCAAGGCAAAAGTCGCTGATACCAGCTTCTATCTTGCCCCGAACGACACATGGGTGGCCAGTTACTACGACCCTTCCTCGCGCAAGTATCTGGAACGCAAACTGTTTGCCTGATGAAATCCCAAGGGAGGGAACTGCTATGATCAAAGGCGGGGTTGCCTCGATCTATGTCTCCGACTTCAACCGCGCAGTCGCCTTTTACCGCGATGTGCTCTGCCTCGAAATGCGGGTGCGGATCGACAGCGATTGGGCCGAATTCGTGGCAGGGCCGGGGCTGGTGATCGGACTGCACATGGCCCGTCCGCCGGAGACAGTCGCGGCTGGATCGCAGGGCGCGATTAACGTCGAGCTGCATGTCAGCGGCACCATGGAAGAGGCCATTACAACGCTCAGCACGCGCGGCTGCACGATTGAGGGCGATGTCCTGAACTATGAGCATGTCCGCATCGCTATTGTGCGTGATCCCGATGGAAATGCCGTGACCCTGGCAGAGGTGCTGTCATGAGCACTGCCACGGACAAGGCTGATATCGTGCCGATGCATCACAACATTCTGGCTTACTGGCGCCACTTGCAGAACCTGCCCCCCGGGCACGAGGACTGCCCCGCGCCGCGCGTCAATCGGTTGATGCTCAACATGTTTGAGGGATGGCGCAGCCAGCAGGCGTTTCCCCCTTTTGACAGCTTCGGCCATATCCGCGATCACGATGGCGAGCAGGCAATGGAACTGCCGCTTGCCGAACGGCGGGGCTTGGCCATGGCCCGCACGCTCGACATGCTGTCGGGCGAGTGGGGCCGGCGCCACGGGCTGTTCGAGATCGATCCCGATGAACTGATTGTCGGCACCATGCCGCCCTATTCAGTGGGCCAGGGCAAGGAGTTGATGGCCTATTTCAAGGACCACCGCGACGATGAAGACGAGAGGCTGGCATTCGAGTCCGGATTTCTCAACCAATGGTCCAACTTCGGCCACATCTGCCCCGATCACGAACGGGTGGTCAGGCGTGGGCTGGCCGATATCATTGCGGAATGTACCACGCGGCGCGCTGCGGCCAGCACCGATCGAGCGACGTCGTTCTACACCTCGGTCATCACCGTGCTCGAAGGGGTCATTCGTTACGCGAAAAATCATGCTGGCGCTGCGGATCGGGTCGCTGCGCGGTTTCGCACCGCGCTTGAGGCCATGCCGGACCATCCTCAGGCCGCGATCTTCGCTGAACGCGTGGAAGGGATGGAAGCCGCGGCCGAGCGGCTGCGCCGGATCCCCGCCCAACCCTGCCAGAGCTTCACCGACGCGGTGCAGTGCATCTACCTGATGAACTGCGCGCTGCACTGGACCGGGGAGCTGACGTCGCTCGGACGGCTTGACCAGATTCTGCAACCCTTCCTGACCAACGAGGAGCTAAGCAGCGGCGCTGCGCAAACCGTGATCGACTGCTTCTGGGTCAAGCTCGACCAGCGGGTAACACTCGACAACCGAATGATTGAGGATCGCTTCTCACAGGCCGATGGCGCGCTTATGGGGGCAGGCGGGGCAAGCAATTTCGATCAAGGCGCACTCACCAACCAATGGATGCAGCAAGTCACGGTCGGTGGGGTCATCGCCAACAACGATGCTGAAGCGCAGGACGCCTGCAACGATGTGACCCGGCTGTGTTTGCACGCCGCGCGCAGGCTGCCATTGAATTGCCCGACGCTGGACCTGCGGGTGCACAGTAAAACGCCTGCAGACGTGCTCGAACTGGCGGCTAGGGCGTTGCTGAGCGGCGGGGCCCATCCTGTGCTGCTCAACGACGACAAGCTGATCGGTGCGCTTAAGAATTCAGCGGGGCCGGGCGTCGATGTCGAGCTTGCCAGTGCGCGCAATTATGCCTGTGACGGGTGCTATGAAACGATCTTTCCGGGCGAGACCGAGTTCAGCTTCATCTACATCCCCGGTGTCGACGTGCTGGAAAAGGCGCTCAATGGCGGCGCCGGCTTCGGCGCATCGGGCGGTACTTTCCTTCGCGGGACAAAAGGCAGCTACCGAACCGTCCCAGCGTCACAGATCACTTCGTTTGGCCAGCTGTCGGAGATCATGGCCGAACATATCTGGCTAAACACGAACCGACAGATTTCTGGCTTTCTGCGTGCTTACGGCGCCAAGGCGGCGATCTGCCCGACACCGCTCCTGTCGGCCATGGTTCGCGGCTGTGTTGAACGCGGGCGCGACTTTTACGACGGAGGGGCTCGCTATCACATGTTTGCCCCGTTGATGACAGGGATCAGCACTGTTGCGGATTCGCTGCATGTGATCAAGGAATTGGTCTTCGAACAGCGAGTCATGTCGCTGGACGAACTGGTGGCATGTCTGCGATCGGACTGGGGTAACCGCACAGACATTATCGGGCGAAAGGTTACGCAGGCACGGGCGCAGGGCCTGCGCACGTTATGTAAGGCGCAGGCCAAGTTCGGCTATGGCAATGCCGAGGTTGACCGCCATGCTTGGTGGTTGATTGATACCTTCACCGACAGCATCGACAAGGCGCTCAGGCACCCTATGCACCAAGGGGAATTCGCCCGGATCGAGCGGGATTTTGCGGGGTCTGACAAGCCGTTCAATCTGGTCGTTACGCCTGGCGTCGGCACATTCGAGCAGTACAATTTCGGCGGCAGTTTCAGCGGAGCGACGCCTGATGGACGCCGCGCCGGAGCGCCGCTGGCAACGGACCTTTCCGCCGCACCATACCCGCAGGATATGGAAGTGCCGGAGGCGCTTGAAGTCTCGCCGATGGAAACAGCGTTTGCTTCGTGGAACCATCCTTCGATAACGCGGCTGTCCGACGGAGCACCGTCCGATTTCAACATCGCTGAAGGCACGTCACTCACTGAGCTGACCGACGCGATCAGCGCTTTTGCCCAAGGGCGTGGCAGCTCGATCATGACCGTAACCACAGCCAGCCCGCAAACCCTCGCCGCAGCCGAGAAGGCGCCGCTTGACTACGATCTGCTGCGTGTGCGGATGGGCGGCTGGACCGAGTTCTACAGCGTGTTGTTTGCTGACCACAAGCGCCAGCATCGCAGACGTCCGATCTATCCGGTGGGCAAGGAGAGTGCCCGATGAGCGATTTTAACACCATGATCGTGCCTTTGCCTGATCCGATCTATGGCACGCCGTATCAGAACGGCATCACCGATCCGCTGTGGCCGGTCGATTTCGACGGGAAGATGAACATCCGCCGGATTGCCGAGTTGCTTGGCCGGCTTGCTGTTTCCGAGCGACTGGCTGACGGCTCGCCGCCCCCGCCGGAGGAAGTCAAGCTCCGCGCGCAATATGCCTCCGACTATGCCGGGCGGACCGCGCGGCAGAGCAACCTGACGCTGATCCGGGCGAATGTCCTGTCGAGTGACCGGGCGGAGCTGATCGCCGTTCTCAAAATGCTGACCGAATTCGCAGTCGAGGAAATGCAGCTCAAGCCTTCGCAGTCACGCGTCGCGGTGCTTGAGCAGGTGCCGACCAGCTACCGCGTCACAGTCACGCTGGCATTCGGCGCATCGCTGTTCGTCGATGCACAAGGGGAGGACCGTTTCGGTTTGCGCACCTTAAGGCCGCGATACCTCAAGCAGATGCCATCCTTTCCCGGCGATGCCCCCGACTTTGATCCGGCGGCCAGTGGTTCAGACCTGCTCATTTCGGTGTGCAGCGATCATCCCTATGTCAACATTGCGACGACGCGCTTCTTCGTTGAATTCTTCAACCAGCGCTTCCGCAAGGCACATCCGCACGTTGGCCCGGATCGCAACCTGATGCACTTTATGTCGATTGAACAAGGCTTTGCGCGCAAAGACAAGCGCGAGTTCCTGCGGTTCGATGACGGGATCGACAATGTCCAAATGGGCAGGGACGACCTGTTCAGGTTTGTCTATGTCGAGGAAACCGACAACGAACCGGACTGGTGCGTCAACGGCAGCTATCTCGTCTATCGCAAGATCCGCGAGCACATGCCGAAATGGGAGGTGCTCGACGAAAAGACGCAGGAAGCCCACATCGGGCGGCACAAGACGTCTGGCGCGCCGCTGTCGCGCGAGGTCGCAGGGGCTGACGGGATGACCCCGGTCTATCCCGACCCGGCAGACGAGCGGGACGGTCCGCTCACTGCGCACGTGCGCAAGGTCCAACCGCGGCGGTCTGAGGCGGACCTGTTCGGGATGAGCGATCTTGAGCGGCGTTTCGTGCGGCGGCCCTATCCGTTTTTCGATGGGCTTGATCCAGACACGGGCACGACCTGTAACGGGTTGCAGTTCGTTGCCTTCATGAAATCGATCCAGCAGCAGTTCGAGCATGTGGCCAACATGTGGCAGATGAACCCCGACTTTCCCGTGCCCGGAACCGGAATCGACGCGCTGTATGCATCAGGAGTTCTGTCAACGGTTGATGGCGGTTACTATTTCTGTCCTGCCGGCCTGCGGTGCGAGGGTGATTATTTCGGCGCCACTCTGTTTGAAGCCTTGCCCTTACTATGACCGCCGATCCCTTTGCCGGCGGATATGCCGATCCCGCGACCGCACGCACCCTGATCGCAAGCTCCGGGCTGAGCGTAGGCGCCTATCTGCGCACACAGATCGACCGCGCCAAATTGCTTTCGCGCCCACACTTGTCGAATTATCAGGTCGGCGCAGTTGGCCTGGGGGCGAGTGGCGCAATCTATCTTGGCGCCAACATCGAATTCGCAGGGCGGGAACTGTGCCACACAGTCCATGCCGAACAGTCGGTCGTGGTCAGTGCCATGGCGCATGGCGAGACCGCCCTGGCCGCGATCGCAATCTCCGCCGCGCCTTGCGGTTCCTGCCGCCAATTCCTCCGCGAACTGGCCGATTTCGGCGCGCTCGATCTGTGGCTTGAACGCCCGGCCCCTTACCGGCTCGTCGAATTCCTGCCGGATTCGTTTGGACCTGATGATCTGGGTGTTACAGCCGGCTTGCTGCGGCAGACGCCACTGCCGCTGCACGTGGCGGTCTCGCCGCCTCCTGTCGCGGGCTCGCTCGGGGCACAGGCTGTCGCGGCCGCTTGCACCAGCTATGCCCCCTATACCAGAGCGGCCGGTGGCTGCGCGCTGGAGCTTGCCGATGGCAGCGTCTGGAGCGGCACCTATATCGAGAATGCTGCATTCAATCCCAGCCTCTCCCCCGCCCAGACAGCTTTGATAGCGCTCACGATGGCTGGGCGCGACTGGCATGAGATTCGCGCTGCGGCCGTGGCGCAGCTTGCGCCGCAGGCGGTCGATCACGCCGAAGCTGCGCGCAAGATGCTGGCGGCCATGGGCAGCAAAGTCGAACCTGCTCTCTTCCAGCTTGCGCTTTGACCAGGAGAAACCGATGACCACCACCGATCACGGAACCAGCTTCTACTTCTTCGATTTCGATGACAACATCATGTTTCTCGGCACCAAGGTGCGGGTGCGTAACCGGATAGATGGTTCCATTAAAGAAGTGTTTACCCATACTTTTGCTGAAATCCGCAACAGTCTGGGAAGCCCCGGTGAATGGGCGGATTACGAGCAATTTTCTGATACTTACAGCAATTTTGGCGACCGTGATCCGGGCTCGCTCCAACCGGGCGAGGAACAATCACTGGTTGCCGACGTGCGGGAGGCGATCGGGTCTGGCGGAACGGCATGGCAGGCGCCTTCGTGGCCGCTGTTGCAATACGCCTGCGCCAAGCAGCGCCCGACAGCCATTGTCACTGCGCGTAGCCACAGCGCCGACACGATTAAAGCTGCGATCCGGGTGCTCGTTGAAGCAAAGCTGCTGGAGGCAGAGCCGCTCTACCTCGGCATCTACGCGGTAAACAATGCTGCAATGAAGACCGATCTGGTCACCGGCTTGCCAACTGCGGCGAAGGCACGGTTCGATGCGGGCAAGGATGTAACCTCCGACTTGAAGCGCGTTGCCATCAACCGGTTTGTCGACCAGGCGGCGCAGGACTTCGGCAGAGACAAACCGCACCGGTTCGGCATGTCGGACGATGATCCGATGAATGTCGATTTGATTGTGAAGGCCATGTGCGATTGCAAGAAGCGCTACCTGCACATGCGCTTTTTCGTGATTGATACCCACAAGGACGAACACGTGAAGCTGGAGGTGTTCCCCGCCGATTATCCGGTGGTCGGCAAGCCGTTTCCCGGAGTCTATCGCGCTGGAGAGTGACAAGTAGTTAATTAAAGGATTCAGTTGAGCCACGTGCATCCTTTGGTTTGTGATGCATGAACGCTCACTGCTTCTTGTCGCAACAAGATGTTTGCGAACTGCTGGAGGCCCGCCGTAGACAATACGACGACGAGCAACCGCACAGCGCAATCGCCTCCCCCCCCCCCCCCCCCGATAAAGCTTGCCGGATCAGCCGCTGCAATCAGCCCACCGGGTTTGAGCAAGGTGGAAATCTCCAGACCTGCGTGCTCCAGGGTTGGGTAGTACAACCTTAGCGATTAGAGCGATTTTCGACCGAGCTGAATCGGAAGGGGATTCCCAGCGCGACTGATGTGTGATTCAGAATCCATGCTGGTGAAGGAGGCCAGCATGGATGGCTCTTTCGATGGATTTGCGGGTTCGCGTTTTGGCGGCGATTGA
>NZ_JBGTFM010000362.1:0-4442 GCF_041747255.1 Blastomonas sp.
GCTGCCGCGCCGCGCCGACCGCCGGATGGACGATATGTTCCAGCCTCCGCAATGCCGCCGGATTGCCAAACACCGCCGCGCCGAGCTTGGCGCGGTCAACGCCTTTTGCCGATGTCGTGCCGGGAAACGCCGCCTCGATGCGCGGCAGCAGCGCTCCGCCCGGGCCCTGCAACGCATGCACTTCAGCGTCGGCATCAAACACCGGCACGCCCTCGCGAATCATCATTGCGGCCACCGCCGATTTGCCCATGCCGATCGATCCGGTGAGGCCCAGGATGAAGGGCCGATGGCGCAGGCGAGACCGCTTGTTCATGGCCGCCGGGTCACGCGGTCAGCAGCGCGCGCAATTCTGCATCGCGCGCGCGCGGCGGGGCGGCGCTGAAAAACATCTCGAACGCCAGCGCCGCCTGCCCGATCAGCATGTCCAGCCCGTCGATGGTTTCAAGCCCACGCGCCCGCGCATCGCGCAGCAGGGCGGTTTCCAGCGGGGCATAGACGATGTCATAGACGACGGCGTCCTCAGGCAAGGGCGACAGGTCAAGCGCCAACGGATCAAAACCGGTCATGCCCAAGGGGCTGGTGTTGACCAGCAGCGCGGCAGGCGGGAGCCGGTCGGCCATGCCGATCACCGCGCCTTTGAGCCCGAAAGCTGCGAGCAGTCCCATCGCCTTGAGCGGATTGCGCGCCACAAGGGTCACATGGCCGACATCCATCCGCGACAGGGCGAACAACACCGCGCGCGCCGCGCCGCCTGCGCCGACTATGGCGATGTCAGCGCCGGAAAAGTCGCTGTCGGCCAGCGGTGTGTAAAAACCGCCCGCGTCGGTATTGGTGCCCATCACCGCATCGTGCTCGTCGCGTACGATGGTGTTGATCGCGCCGATGCTGTCGCGCACTGCGCCGGGGTCGGCGACATGGTCCATCACCGCAATCTTGTGCGGAATGGTGACATTGCAGCCGCGCCACAGCGGATCGGCGCTGCGCAACGCGATATACTCACCAAGACCATCAGCGCTGACTTGGCAGGCGCGATAATCGGCATCGATCCCCAGCGCCTCCAGCCAGAAGCCGTGAATCAGCGGCGATTTGCTGTGCGAAATCGGATCGCCGATAACCTCAGCATAGGGCCGCGTGCCCGCAGCGCTCACTCGGCTCTGCTCATGTCGGCATCAGCTCACGTTCACGCAGGAACCCGAGCAGCGGCAGCAACGGCATGCCCAGCACCGCAAAATAGCTGCCCTCGATCTGGCTGAACAGCTGCGCGCCGGGCCCTTCGATTTCATAGCAACCCACGGTGTATCCAATGGTTTCCCAGTGTTTATCCACATAGTCACGCACAAATGCGCTGCCCAGCGGCCGCACGTGCATCACCGCCTTTTCAACATGCCGCCAGATCGGCCGTCCGCCCTCCACGATCACCGCTGCGCTCCACAGCCGGTGCGGCTTGCCCGACAGCGCCTCAAGCTGGCGGATCGCATCATCGGGGGTCTGCGGCTTGGACAGCATGTCGCCCTCGGCTGTTTCCAGAATCTGGTCGGACCCCAACACCATCGATTCCGGGCGGCGCGCGCCGACGCGCATCGCCTTCGCTTCAGCCAGCGCATCGGCAATATCGCGCGCGGTTGTGCCTTCGGCATGCAACGAACCGCGAATGGCAGATTCATCGATGTGCGCGGCCACGACGGTGAAGGGCACGTCGGCTGCATCCAGCATCGCGCGCCGGGCTGTGCTCTGGGATGCTAATATCAGCATGTCTGTGTCCTTTATGCTTCATCTGCCACCACACCCTGGTCCTTCGCCTGAGCCTGCGCCATTTCGCGGGTGTTGAACAGGTTGATGATTGCTGCAGCAGATTCTTCAATCGAACGACGGGTCACATCGATCACCGGCCAACCATTATCCGCAAACATGCGCCGCGCAAAGGCCAGCTCGGCTTTTACCTTGTCATCATTGACATAGTCGGTTTCCGGTGCCTGATTCAAGGACAACAGCCGGTTTCTGCGCACTGCGATCAACCGGTCGACATTGGTGGTCAAGCCGACGACGAGCGGATGCCGCAACGTAAACAACGCAGACGGCGGCGGGGATTCGATCACAATGGGAATATTGGCGGTCTTGTAACCGCGATTGGCGAGATAGATCGAGGTCGGCGTCTTGGACGAACGCGATACGCCGGCGAGCAGGATGTCAGCCGCCTCCCAGTTTTCCCAGTTCTGCCCGTCATCATGCGCGATCGTGAACTGGATCGCCTCGACGCGGGCATAATAAGCGGCGTCAAGCACATGCTGTCGCCCGGGCCGCGCCTTGGCCTCTTGCCCCAGCATATTCGACAGCGCATCGGTCACCGCATCCAGCGCGGGCACGACCGGCAGACCCAGCCTCCGGCAGCGCCGTTCCAGCTTTTGCCGGATATCGGGGTTGACCAAAGTAAACAGCACCAGCCCGGGATTGGCAGCCACCTCGTCCAGAATCCGGTCGAGATGCGTTTCTGACCGCACCATCGGCCAGAAATGGCGGATCACCTCAACCCCGTCGAATTGCGCCAGCGCTGCCTTGGCGATATTCTCCAGCGTCTCTCCGGTGGAATCTGACAGGAGATGAAGGTGGAGGCGGCTCATGGCTCTGGTCTGTGGGCAGCGCGGGGATAAATCAAGGCATGATGTTGTGGGTAAAACCCGACCCGCAAACGTTCAACGCTAGGCGGTGTTTCGTGCGATGGCTTATCCACACGGGATGAACTTATCGACAGGCTGTTGAAAAACGGGAAAAATCCTGCGACTCGGCTGGCAGATGGTTTATCCGGCCTGTCAATCTGTCGATGAATGCGGCAAGAGACGGCAACACCGGTTATCCAGCCGCCTTATTCTACAGATTCCACTATAAAGGATATAATAAGAAAGATGGAAGACAGCATGGTTCAAACCGCGACCCGCAACGCGCCTCTGCTCGATTGTCTGGCTGGCAAGGTGGCCCCGGTGCCGCCGATGTGGATGATGCGTCAGGCGGGCCGCTATCTGCCCGAATATCGCGCATTGAGGGCCGAGAAGGGCGGGTTCCTTGAACTCGTCTATGACAGCCCGTCGGCGGCTGAAATCACGCTGCAGCCGCTGCGCCGGTTTGAATTTGACGCCGCCATCCTGTTTTCCGATATCCTGATCGTCCCCTATGCGATGGGGCAGGATCTGAAGTTTCTGGCAGGCGAGGGACCGCATCTCTCGCCTACGTTGGTCGATCATGCGCTGGAGGGCCTGACAGCGGTCCCTGAACGCCTTGAGGCGATCTACGAGACGGTGCGGCTGGTCAAGGCGGACCTGAGCCCTGACAAGGCGTTTCTGGGCTTTGCAGGCTCTGCCTGGACGGTTGCGACCTATATGGTCAACGGCGAGGGCAGCCGCGATCAGCACGCAACGCGCGAATATGCCTATCGTGATCCCGTCGCGTTCCAGGCGATCATCGATGCCATCGTTGATCTGACCATCGAGTATCTCATCGGCCAGATTGATGCAGGGGTCGACGCGGTGCAGTTGTTTGACAGCTGGTCGGGATCGCTGTCACCGGCGCAGTTCGAACGCTGGGTGATCGCGCCCAATATCCGCATTGTCGCTGCCATCCATGAACGGCGTCCGGGCACTCCGGTGATCGGCTTCCCCAAGGGCGCGGGTGAAAAGCTCGCATCTTATGCGCGCGAAACCGGCGTTGATGCGCTCGGGCTCGATGAAACCATTGATCCGGTGTGGGCTGCGGCGAACATCGCCGAGACCATGCCTGTGCAGGGCAATCTCGATCCGCTGGCGTTGCTTGCAGGCGGTGAGGCGCTGGAAAGCGCGGTCGCGCATATCCTGCGTACTTTTGCAGGGCGTCCGCATATATTCAATCTGGGCCATGGTATATTACAGCAGACCCCCATTGAACATGTTCACGCACTGCTTACACTTGTGAAGCGGGGCGTATAGCCGCTTCCGCTGGTGCAAGCGGGCTGGCCCGATGAATGACCTCCTCCTGATCACGGATTATGTATTTTCCATGCTGTATCTCTGGCTGAAGGCCGCGCATCTGATTTTCGTGATCTTCTGGATGGCGGGGCTGTTCATGCTGCCGCGCTTTTTCGTTTATCATCAGGAGGTCGCCGCCGGATCACCCGAAGCTGCGCTCTGGGTGGAGCGTGAAGCCAAGCTCAAGAAGATCATCCTCAATCCGTCGCTGATCATCGTCTGGCTGCTGGGGCTGGTGCTGGCGGTGCAGATTGGTGCGTTTCAGCAGGGCTGGTTTCATGCCAAGCTGCTGTTTGTCTTGCTGCTCAGCGGTTATCACGGCTGGATGATTGGCTATGCGCGCAAACTGGCCAAAGGCGAGCGCAAGCTGACCGGCAAGCAGCTGCGGCTGGTCAACGAGGTGCCGGGGATTGCGGCGGCGGTGATCGTGATTTTGGTGATCGTGAAGCC
>NZ_JBGTFM010000363.1:0-2308 GCF_041747255.1 Blastomonas sp.
TGCCCCGCCTTGCGCTCGCCAACCTGCACCGCCCCGGCGCGCAGACGGGACAGCTGGTGGTGGCACTCGGGCTGGGGCTGACGCTGTTCGTCATCCTGGCCGCAATCCAGACCAGCCTGACCAACGAGATCACCCGCACCGTGCCCAAGGAGGCGCCCAACCTGTTCGTGCTCGATGTGCCGGTGGCCAGCGAAGCGCAGTTCCGGTCGGTGGTGGAGGCGGCGGCTCCGGGCGCTGCGGTCAACACCGTGCCCGCGCTGCGCGGCACGATCACCGGTTACAAGAACATCCGCGTGGCTCAGCTTGAAGCGATTCCTGACAATGCATGGGTGCTGCGCGGCGAACGCGGCCTGACCTATTCGGCGACGCTGCCTGAAGGCAGCGAGCTGATCAAGGGCACGTGGTGGCCGCAGGATTATGAAGGTCCGCCTCTGGTCTCGATCGACCGCGAGATGGCGAACACGCTCAACCTCGACGTGGGCGACACACTGACCGTGAGCCTGCTGGGGCGCGAGTTCACCGCCGAGGTCGCGTCGCTGCGCCAGATCAACTGGGACACGATGGGCTTCAACTATGTGATGGTGTTCAGCCCCAACACCTTGCGTGAAGCGCCGCACAATCTGGCGGGCACGGTGTCGCTCGAGGGCATGACCAATGCCGATGTGCGCGAGCGCGCGGTATCAAAGGCGGTGCTTGCGGCGTTCGCCTCGGCTTCGGTGATCGAGGTGCGCGATGTCATCGGCCAGGTGACGGTGATCCTCAGCCAGATCGCGACCGCGATTGCGGCGGCGGGGTCGATTGCGATCCTCTCAGGGATCGCGGTGCTGATCGGCGCGATTGCTGCCTCGCGACAGGCGCGCATCTATGACAGCGTGATCCTGAAGACACTGGGCGCGACGCGGCGGCAAATCCTGTCGGCGCAGGCGCTCGAATACGGTTTGCTCGCAGTGCTGCTGGCGGTGGTTGCACTGGGCCTGGGGCTGATCGCAGCATGGTATGTCATCACCCAGATATTCAGCTTCGGCTGGCAGCCCGACTGGGCGGTGGTGCTGATGACGCTGGGTGCGGGCGCGGCGCTGACCTTGGGTCTGGGCCTTGCCGGATCGCTGCCGGTGCTGGCGGCACGGCCTGCACAGGCATTGCGGCAGTTATGAGCTTCACTAAATCCTCCCCGAGCTTGCCTCGGGGAGGTGGCAGCGCGCAGCGCTGACGGAGGGGCAGTTGCGCGAACGGCAGCGCATCACCCCTCCACCATTCGCTGGCGCGAACGGTCCCCCTCCCCGAGACAAGCTCGGGGAGGAATTTACGGCACCACCACGCCGAAGCCGGGGTCGAACGGCGGGTGCAGCATCAGCCAGCGCAGGAACAGCGCGGCGTCGCCCTCGATGGTCATCGCGCCCGATCGCATCAGCGTGGGAAAGTCGCTCTCGCCCAGCACGATGGCGTCAAAATCGCTGCGGTTGAGGCGCACGGTGGCGTTGGCAGCGGGCGCGGGCACGTTGAGGCGCGGAATTTCAACATCGCCGTTGACCAATATGCCCATCGTCTCGCCTGTATCCGGCAGGATGAAATTGAACGATGCGCGCATGCCGTTTGCCTTGTCGGCGGCAAAGCGGGTGGCGAGTGCATCGAACAGCTGCGCGGTGGGGATGGCGCCGACAAAGCTTCGGTTCTGCGCGCCAGATCCCCGGCGTGGTGTCTCGGTGCCGCGCAGAGTGGCCGCACCCGACAGATAGTAATTGCGCCAGACGCCCGATTCCGCCGCGAAGCCCAGCGCCTCATAGCTGTCGGCAAGCGCCGCCCTGGCTGCCGCATGGGTGGGATCAGCAAACACCAGATGGTTGAGCAATTCTGCGGCCCAGCGGTGGTTGCCCTGCGCCTGCGCTGCTTTGCCCGCCGCGAGCAACGCATCTGCGCCGCCCGCAAGCGCGACATAGCCCCTGGCGGCATCCACCGGCGGCAGCGGGTTGAAATTGGCGGGCACCCCGTCCCACCAGCCAAAATAGCGCTGATAGGTCGCCTTCATGTTGTGATTGACCGTGCCGTAATAGCCGCGCGCGCCATGGCTTTGCTGCGCCAGCGGTTCGGCAATGCCATCGGCGACCTCGTGCAGCGTCAGCCCGGCATTGGCGCGGCCCAGAGTGCGGTCATGGACATAGCGGTAGGCATTTCGCTGGCTCTCAAGATACGCGGCCACGCGCGTCTGCCCCCAGGTGGGCCAGTTGTGCGATGCGATCTGCACCTCGGTCTTGTCACCCCATTTGACCAGCGCCGCATCGATGATCTTTGACCAGCGCAACGCATCGCG